>JBFMDZ010000042.1 GCA_040753555.1 bacterium | reverse complement strand
AAACCATTCTGAAAACTCTAATGTTTAGAATTTTGAATTTAGATATTGTTTCGTGCTTCGTGCTTCGGATTTCGTGCTTTCTTTCATTTTAACTTCCTTTCTTCTTCTCGTCTACCTAAACACATACCTTTATTTTATACATTAAAATTTGATCTTATGTATTCTTCAAAGTCATCCTCTACCGACATACACCTCCTAAATTTATGATTTTTGCATTTTGACTTTTCATTGCTCCTTTTCTCCTGTAATGGTCAAGCCTGCATTGTATTCGTTGTAAGATGCTGTTGATGTTGGCAGCATAATCTTAAATTCTACAATTACATTTTCATTTATGTCAACATTATTTTTTAGTAAAAGGTCTGTATCATAGCTTGTAATATCTTCCCAGGATATGCCGCTGTTTATGCTATACTTTGCACAAATTCTATTGTCTCCATTGGTTAGAGAGATTGACCATTGGTTTATCCCATCGGTAAATGTCCCAAGCCTTATTGTGAACCTTTCCAAAACATTCCCTGTGTTTGTTGCAGAAAATGTCTTTGTCCCTGTCCAGGCATTAAGGTCTTGAATGCCAAACCCTATTGTGTTTGTGGAGATGGAGATGGCTATGATGGTTGGGATATAAAATGTTGTTGTAGCAAAATTTCCCATCCTATCCCTTGCTGTAATTACCTTTGTGCCACCGGGTTGGGAGTCAACAACAAATGTGGTTGAGAAGCTGCCCTTTGGGCTGCTTAAGGTTGTGCTCATCGTTTAGTGTGTGCCAAAGGCAATGGAGACTGTTGTCTCAGTAGCTGATGTATTGCCTTTGATTGTAACAGGTGTTCCAACAGGGCCAGATGTTGGAGAAAGAAATCTTATCTGCAAGAAATCTCCAGTAAATTCATAGGCACTCAGATCTACGATGCGAATTATCCTTGGATTTCCATCCTTGTCGGTTGAGGGTAGGTTTGGTGCTGAGTTGTCGCCCGCGTCAATGCAGGGGGAAGTTGCTTGGAGGTGGAAGTCGCTTGGGCTGATAAATTTAGGGTCAGCTGAGATACAGCCAGTACCCGCAGAACAGCCAGAGTAATCCCCCCATTATTATTCCAGACATCGTCATAGGTGATGGATGGGGAGGAATTATTGCAGTAGATTCCGCCGCCATCACCAGCATTCCCATTTTTTATGGTGAACCCTAAAACAAGATCACCTGTGCCTGAATTATTGAAATAAAACGCCCTTCCTGAATTTTCACAGTCAATAATACAATTATTGGGTCCATTCTCTGAGCGAACGGTAATATGCTTGCCTGACCAGCTTAGATTCTTATTCCCAGTTCCGGTATATGTCCCATCTGCCACTTAAGACTGTATCGCCATCTGCTGCTGCACTAATTGCTGCCGCAATTGTCCCATATTGGCTTGGCGCAGGGAAATCTGCCCCATAGCCTATTGTCGCCAAAACCAGCAAACACAAAACCTTTTTCATTTTTTGTACTTCTACTTTTCATCTTCTAAACCCTATGCTTGATGAACAACAGCGGGCAATTTGAATTCTATTCCACTGCCAATTATCTGTTGGGCATCAAGAGCCTCTATGCCAACAATCCTTCCATCTACATCAAAATCAATATGAATTCCGGGAGCAATTGTCTCTGTTCTGGCAACCTTTACGGATTGCTCAGTAAAATAAACATAGAGAAGGTCTCTTATTGGATCATATTCTATCTTCATTGTGCCTCCTTTGAAACTCACTGCCATATCTTGCTTTTACAGTAAGCAATATAAAATTATCATTTTCCAATCTATAATATACCCTCACCTCTTTTTCCTCAAAGAATCTTCCTTCCCATCTATCATTATAAGGAAAAATAAGCATCTTACCATAAATCCCTTCCTTTGCATCATCTGCATCATAACCTTCGTTTATTGTCAATTCTACCTCTTCTTTGGTAATTCCACGCTGATTCATCCGTGCCTTTATATGGTGATGAAAATCTTTGTCTTCAAGCCTTATCATATTTTAAAAGCATACACCAAACTTTTTTGTATCTATTCAGTTCTATTTTTGACAGGATGAACAGAATTAACGGGATTTTTGTTTATCCTGTTTAGGCAGTTCCCTCACCTTTCGCTTTACTTCAACCTTATATTTTAACATCCTGTCCATTTTGTAAATCCTGATTTAATCACCCCTTTTTACTTAAAATATACATTAAACCTTGACTTTTTGCAATAAGAAAAACAAACCCCTGCCAAAACCAGCAAGCACAAAGCCTTCCTCATCTCTTCACCTACGCCGGTCAGACCTTACGCCCTGCCACCCCTTCAAAGAAGGGGAATATTTAGAATGTTAGGGAAAAAGAGAGGGTATTACCCAAATTGCCTTGTGGGATAAAGGTAGAGTCTAGCATAATTCCCCTTATCTTAACACCAAAGCCAAGCCTAAAGCCTGTCTTGGTAAGATTTTCCCTTCCCAATAGCCTCTCATAGCCTATCCTTAAGCAAATGGTGTCATACCCATACTCTGTCCCAAAATTTATCTTTCCCTTGCTATCCTCTGGCACTACTACATCAGAGGAAAGGATAAACCCCTCCTCTCTATAAGCAAATCCAAGCCTTGCCTCTCTTGGAAGCGAGAAACCCTTAAGCCCTCCTCCCAGATTCTTAAAACAAAGCCCAAATGAAACACCTTTCCTCTTGTATAAAAGGTCAATGTTGACAAGGCCTGTCCTGGTAACCTCCTCATAAATTTTTTCCTGAATAATGCCCCTCCCATAGACAAAGCCCTTGCTCCAACACCCATCCTTAAGAATGCTGCGGATGTCTCTCTTGTTTCATTATCTTTTGCAAATATACTTACAGAAAGCAATAAAAACAAAACAAATATCTTCATTTCAGCCACGGATGAACACAGATAAACATGGATTTTTAATAAACAAAACGTTTAAATTCTACTTCTTCTTTCCCAAAATTTATGAGCAGCTTAAACTTCTATCTCTGTTGCTTTTATAGTATCTTCCATCACTTAGTGCAAAAATAGATAGTGTGTGTTTATCTGTTTAAAAATTCATCCACTATGACTGGTGCTCTGGTGCCCTGGTGCTCTTTGTTTCATCATTGTTTTCCTTAAGATTATCTAAACACATACATTTTGTAAAGCGTTATGGAATTAACTATAATTGATTCACCTTTTCCCAAAAGCCTAAAGCCATAAACATTATAAACTTCAAAAGCAGCACCAATTATATCTTAATATATCCTCTGTTATTTTTTATGCTTTAAACCCATTCTATTTTATCCTCTGCTAATCCGTGTCAATCAGTGGCTGAATAGTTACATAAATTTTTCATTCTTATAAAAATTATAGCAACAAATCTTTATTTTGTCATTTTATTTTTTTTCCTCTCCTTAAAATTCATCATCAGATTTATATACATTTGGTAAATATCTGCTTTTTTAAAAATCATATGAATAATAAAGGCTGATGCCCTTTTTCTTTGCATATTCCTCTACATCATATTCTGAGGTCATATAGGTTATTAAAAGAGGGAAAATATTATCAAATACACCCTCTAGCCTTTTTAACTTTTTCCTTATAAAATCATCTACATCATTCTTTGAGAGCTGGCTTTTTCCTTCACCAATTATTGTAATTCTTTTTCCATTCTTGCTTGCATTTCCAATAATGTTTACCTGAATATACTTACCCTCTTTATCTTTGACATACCTTCTTCTTAACGATTCCTTTACCATAATTCCAAAATCTTTCTCAAGTAATCTTGGCAATTCCTCGTATGATTTATCCTCAAGCCCATATCCAACAGTATGGGATATACCACCTACCTGTTTTGCAAGGTCTTTATGGGATACAGTAAGGGCTCTTACATCTTCGGTAAGGGCTTTTACCTCTTCAGAGAGGGTTTTTAATTCTTCCTCTGTTCTTTTTTGTGCTTCTGCAAGCTCTCCAACAACTATCTCTAACTTTGTAAGCCTTTCTTCTGATTTTTTCTGGGCTTCTACAAGTTCTCTCTGTGCAATTGCAAGCTTTCTTACCTCATTGGTAAGAAGGTTAAATTCTTCTCTATCTACCTTTATGCCTTTTGTTTTTTCTTCTACAATGCTCTCTATTGTTTTGTAAAGCTCAAGACTTATTGCCATTGTTTTATTTTAACCTTCAAGACAACTTCCTGTCAATCTTTATTTTTGGCTCATCACGGATTATGGTGCATAGGATAGGGTTTAAAGATTGTATGTGTTTAACTAAAGCTAAATAAAATGTAACTATTCAGCCACAGATGGACTTTGGATGAAACGCTGATTTTTAATCCTTTGTAATAATTCAACCTGTAAGAGAAAATATTATTCACTTTAAATGCTACTTTGATAATATCTTCTGTAATTTTTTATGCTTTAAACCCATTCTATTTTATCCTCTGCTAATCCGTGTCAATCAGTGGCTGAATAGTTATCCTCATTTTATAATGGCAATCTTCTTTACAGGAAATGCTCTCTGTTGACTAACGATAGGTTAGGGTGTATAATCTTAACCTATGCAGATAAAATTACATAAGAATGCAACCACAACATTAGCGATAAGAAGAGCTATCAAAGAAAGCCAAAGTTTAGTTCAATAATTAAATGACAAGGAGAAATAGAATGGATTTCCTAGCTTATCACAAGAGATAAGAGCAAAATCAAGGTTAAAATTCAGGGTCTTAAAGCCAAAGCCATAGGAATATTCATAAATGCTTTTGTTTATTCTTGGAACACCTCCCCTAATAAAGAATTTATCAAAAAGGAGGCATTCAAGCCCAAGGTTTAGGTAATAATCGCTCTCCTCTGGCTTTACAAAATCCAGGGCACATTTAAAAGGGGGGTTGGCATAAGCAATCCCTCCACTAAATTGGAAGGGATATGGGTCATATTCCTTGATAAATTTTGTTCCTTCACCAAAGCTTAAATTCTTAAGGCAAAGCCCGAGGTTAAAATTCCTCTCCTTGTGAAGAAAACCAAAGTCAAAGGCGCATCCTGTTGCAGATTTATCGTCTAGTTTCCTGTGGATATTTTTTATCCCCATTCCTATTGAGATAGAAGGATTAAGCCTCATACCATATGCGGTTTCTAAAGACACATCATAATTACTAAATTTTCCAAGTTTTTTTCCATTCTCATCCCTTCTTGTATCCTCTGTAGAAAGATAAAAAATAGAGATTCCCATTGCCTGCTCTTTTCCCATCCCTTTTGTAGCTGCAAGGGAATTATAGTTTATCCCTGCAAGGTATTTAGAATGCATAAAAAAGGCATTGTTTCCTGAATAGACAAGGCATCCAGGGTTCCAATAGATTGAGCTTGCATCAAAAGCTAAGCTAGTATATGCCTCTCCCATTGCAATTGCCCTTGCCCCTTGAGGAAGCCTCAAGAAATCAGACCCAACACTTCCTGGCCCAAATGCAGAGCAAAAAGGGCCAAGCAAGAGAAAAAAGAGAACCTTATTTTTCATTTTATCACCGTCAATTTTCCTACCTTATGTTCATTTTGGCTTTCGGCAAGCCAAATGTATATCCCAGAAGCAACCCTGCTTCCCTCATTATTCTTTCCATCCCAAATCACCTTGCCCTCCCTTTCCTCTAATGTATTGACTAAAAAACCAGAGAGGGTATAGAGCTTTACCATTGTTCCCAAAGGTAAAGGAGCAATGGCTATTTTATCATACCTAGTCATATCAAATGGATTGGGATAAGCTACGGCAGCATTAAGGTCATCAGCCATTGTTTGAAATTGCCAGGAATAGAATACCTCTCCATTTGCTAAAACCTCAACCTCATAGGTATTAAGGGGCAATAAGGGAGAGCTTGGGCAAAACTCAAGGTAATTATCCTTCTTAATCACCTTCCCATTAACCGGCTCTTTGCCATTAGAAAAAACCATTGCCTTTTGCAAAATCCTTGACATCCTCATTGAAAGATTATAGTTTTCAATTACCTCCCCAAACTCTATTTTTGGCTTTACCATTTTATTAACCAATGAGCCAGATGAAGGGTAAATAAAGACAATTGATGGCTTATTTGCAATGGTAATGATGGGCTTGTCTTCAGAAATATCATTTCCTCCTGGTGGCCCATCCTTTATTGTCTCGGCAAAGACCTTAAGCTTAAGCAAGCTTGGCTCTTTACCTGGGATTATCTTAAGGAAGAAGGAAAAGGCTTCTTCAAGATTAAGCTCTATTGGGTTTTCTATGGTCTCTGTTCCATCCCTTGTTTTTACCAGGGCTATGGTAAAGCTTCCCTCTTGCTGGATTATCTCATAGCCTATGGATACAGGCTCTCTTCCATTGCCTGTGTTTTTGACACTATACTCCCAAGATACCCCATTTCCATAGGGTTTAATGATTATCTCTTCTCCCTCTTTGTTTTTAAGCTCTACACCGTAGGCCTGCCCTACAGTGAATGTGGCAGGGTTTGAAGGCAGAGCTTTGCCATCATAGCTTAGGTCTGCTACATTCAGAACCTCGGTATTTACCGGTGGTGAAGGACCTGCCCTGGCAATTCCTCCTGCTGAAAGACCAAGCAAGAGGATAAGAGGACCAGCCCTAATGAGCTTGTTCATCTTAGCAAAATACTAATTTTAGTGAATTGGTGAATTAGTGAATTGGTGAATTAGTCTAATCAACCAATCAACCAATCAACCAATCTCCAATCAACCAATCAACTAATCAACTAATCAACTAATCAACTAATCAACCAATCTCCAATCAACCAATCAACCAACTCAGTATATCCTCACCTCAAAGGAGAGGTTTCCTGAACCACCCGCAGGCACTGTGCCAATGGTAAAGGTTATAAGCCCATTATCATAGGTCGCACCATCGCCATCATTAGCATCTGTCTTGGAAACGCCATTCATCTTTAAGCTACCAGCAGCATATTCGGTATAGTTGGGAATCCGGTCAGAGACTGAGACATTGGTGGCAGTTCCTGCCCCTTCATTCCAGTATGTGATGGTGTAGGTGATTGTTCCTCCGGGGACAAATTGATTGCTTCCCGTATATCCCGAGGGTGTTCCATAGGTAAGGGACTTGGAAACCTTCATAATCGCTGCAGCAATAGAGCTCGTTCCCCAATCAGAGACAGAATCAGCTCCACCGTATGTCCAGTTACCAACCGTGTAGGAAGGGCCATCATTTGTGGTTGTTCCCTTTACCTCAACCGCCCCGGTTGCCCCATTCTGGGCATTTGTGCTGATAATAACCTTCACATAGAATTGGCCAATCCCATCCTCAGCAACAGTAATAGTGGAAATTTGGTTGATTTTTCCCTGATTCCATATCTGGAATGTCCAAGGGTTGCCAGGGCTTCCAGTATAAACGGGTGTTCCCAGCGAAAGGCTGAATACATCAGATGCATTGCCCTTGTTCTCTATGCTATAGAGATACCAAAGCTCTGCACCAGGTGCACCTACCTTATTTCCTGGGTCATCTAGCCCTGCCCCATATGTCCTTCCTACGCTGGCGATTAAGCTCTGGGTAGCAGTGTCGGTTAATGTTCCCAAACCAGTGTCTTGGGCGAATTTAATGAGCATATCCCCTGCCATATCAGGCTCACCAACTGTGCCGGTATCTGTCCCATTGATTATCTGCGAACCCGCAGTTACCCCTGATGTTCCCACCGAAAATACAAGAGCAGGAAGCATCATCATAAACACAAAGCAAATTGCTTTCTTCATTTTTGTTTTACCTCCTAAATTTTAGATTTTTGTCGGAATAATTCTTAACCCTGCTTTCTCCGACAAAGAAAGCTTAAACCCAATTTAGACCCTCATAAGGCATCACCTCCTTGACATTTTTTCTTTTTCCATTTAAAATTATCCTGATGCAGCTTGATAAAAAGCAAAAACAGAGGGTAGCAAATTTTATTACAGACATTGCCAAGATTTCCATTGGCGGTATGGTTTTTGGGCAATTTTTGCAAGAGAAGCCATTTGACTGGTATGTTTTCTTTGGAGGTCTTTTCTTTGCCATTGTATGTGTAATAATCGCCCTTATTTTAGATAAGGAGGAGGTGAAGAAGGAATGACGGGGATATTCATCATTATGATCGGAACCATTATTTTTGGCCTTATTATCCTTTACCTTGATAGAAAAAGCCAGAAAAAAGCCAAGGGAAAATAAGCCAGGGTTCATTAAAATACCTTAACCTCCATAATTTGGATGAAATTCCAGTTAATATGCTTATGGAAAAATTTGCTTTTCTTTGCCAAAAGCTTTACATACCTAAATCCCTGTCCATTCGTGGTTTCTTCGTGGCAATTCGTGGTTAAAACCTTCATCAAATCGCCACTTTCCGAGCGAAGATAAACTCCATTGTCAGCGTTTAGGGAAGAAGCCAAAACAACCCAGTCCTTTCCATCCCTGCTTAATGAGATTGCATAATCCTGGCTATATGCCAATGCCCGCCAAAATACAGTAATGGTTGAAATATTTGTTATTCTGCCAAGGTCAATAAGAAGCCATTGATCCTCTTGGGTTATATCCTGGGATTGTGCCATGCCATTAAAATAGGATAAATCACCATCGGTTATCCTTTGTAAGGGGCCTTTCTCTTTACTTACATATTTATCAGCCGGCAATTGGTCAAATGTTCCAGAAACTTTGCCATTTAGGGCAAGGTTATTCTCAGCTGTCTTAAACAAAGTGCTTAAGCTTGCCTTTTCCTTGCCCTGCTCTATACTAAGGGTAACCAGATATTCAGAATCAGGCAAGAGGTTGTAAAGTTCAGCAGTAAGCAAGGCTTTATCCTTTGTAATGAAAGGAAAAGCCAAATTGCCACATCTTATGGGTGGATTTCCCTTGGTGGTAAAGCTTCCTAGCAAACCATCTGTCCTATACCAATAGGTTGTGCCAGGCAAAAGCCCTTGTAAAATCACCTTATCCTCCCCAAAGGCAAAGGCAAAGTTATCCATCTGCAAAAGGCTTTCTCCATAGACAACGCTTTCTCCTTTGATTATGGCGGTATTTGTTCCAACCTCAGAGAAACCACAAATAGACACCAATAAAACACCAATTAACACTAAATTCGTGTCCATTCGTGGTTCATTCGTGTTCATTCGTGGCTATTTAATATACACCCTAAAATAGCACCGTCCTCCGCTATCAATTTCCACCCTTCCAATTAAAAAATAGAGCCTATTGTTTTCATACCAAGCCTCATCATCGCCTTGAGCATCTGTCCTTGGGTTTGCTGTCTCATAGGTTGAGGCAATGGTTCCCATCCTTAGGGTATGGCTGGCATAATCGGTATTTTTTGGGATAAAATCAACAATAGAGGTATTGGTGGCAGTTGAATTGCCGATATTTCTATAGGTAATGATGTAGGTAAGCGTGCCACCAGGCACATATTGCTCTGTCCCTGTATATCCAGTTGGTGTGCCATAGAGGATTTCCTTGCTTATGATAACAAATGCCCCGAACTCATAGGCACCTATGTCAACAATAGCAATCCCATCTTTATTTCCATCTATTATCCTTGGATTGCCATCCTTGTCAGTTAAAGGTAGGTTTGGGGCTGTGTTTGAGCCTGCATCAATGCAGGGGGAATTTGCTTGAAGGTGGAAGTCGCTTGGGCTGACAAACAGTGGATCAGCTGAGATACAGCCAATCCCAGGAGAGCAGTTATAGTAATTCGGACCATTTGGAGCACTATTATTCCAGACATCATCATAGGTGATGGATGGGGAGGAATTATCCTGGCACTGGATTCCGCCGCCATTGGCAGCGCTATTTTCTGAGATGATGCAGTTGGTGATGACTGGGGAGGAGGAAGAATGGCAGCAGATTCCGCCGCCTATGGTAGCACTATTTCCTGAGATGGTGCAGTTTGTGATGGATGGGGAGGAATTCTCCCAGCAGCAGATTCCGCCGCCATAGTAAGCACTATTTCCTGAGATAATACAGTTTGTGATGGATGGGGAGGAATAATAATAGCAGTAGATTCCGCCGCCATAGTAAGCACTATTTCCTGAGATGATGCAGTTGGTGATGGATGGGGAGGAATTATCGCAGTCGATTCCGCCGCCCCTCCAGGTAGCACTATTTCCTGAGATAATGCAGTTGGTGATGACTGGGGAGGAATTACTAATGCAGGAGATTCCGCCGCCCCTCCAGAAAGCACTATTTCCTGAGATGGTGCAGTTTGTGATGGATGGGGAGGAAGAATAGCAGCCGATTCCGCCGCCCAAGGTAGCACTATTTCCTGAGATAATGCAGTTGGTGATGGATGGGGAGGAAAAATGAGAGCAGCAGATTCCGCCTCCATAATTGGTAGCACTATTTCCTGAGATAATGCAATTGGTGATGGCTGGGGAGGAATTATCCCAGCAGCGGATTCCGCCGCCAAAGACAGCATTCCCATTCCTTATCGTAAACCCACTGATTGTTCCGCAATTACCAGCAGAATTAAAATAAAACCCCCTTCCTGAATGTTCGCAATCAATGATGCAATTATCTGGGCCATTCTCTGAGCGAACAGTAATATGCTTCCCCGACCAGCTTAAATCCTTATTCCCTGTGCCGGTATATGTCCCATCCGCTACCCAGACGGTATCGCCATCATTTGCTGCACTAATTGCCGCTGCAATTGTCCCATACTGGCTTGGCACATACAAATCCGCTGCATAGCCCAAAGCCGCCAAAACCAGAAAATACAAAACCTTTTTCATTCCTTTAGCCTTCTGGTTGCCATACACTCAAGAAATCTACTTTGGTGAAATGTTTATCTTGGGTTGCTATATTAACAATACCAAGTGCCTGGCAAGTAGCAACATGGATAGCATCCCTTATCCACAAATGATACCTCTTACCAATCTCTATAGACCTTACCAGTAAATTATGTCCTGCATCCACAATTGTTAAACCACCTTTTTCCAGAAAGGTAATGTAATCTATCGCCTCTTGAATCCCCTCATAACATTTACTAACAAAGGAAAAATCTTTGTCAAACCTTTCTCTAACCTTCCATTTGCTATTTGTATCCAAAAACTGAAGACCCCTGTTAAGTAATGAAATATACAACACTTCGTTTAAAACCACATCAGACGAAACAGCTCTAATCTTACCCAATTCAACCATCTGCAGGAAATCTGTTGATGATTTGCCGAAATCAGGGTGGGCAGTAAAGTGAAAGGTAAAGATATTGGCATCCACAAAAATACTTTTCTCTAAGTTAAATTTACTTAGCTTCAAAAATCTTGTCTCCTCCGGTTAGCTCATAATCTTTATGTAATTTAACCACATCTAATTTTGACTTAAGTATCCCTGCTGTTTTTTGGGTCATACTCTTAGGTTTAATAATGACCTCTAAGGGTTTTTCAATCAACTCAATCTCTCCGAAATCCTTCAAATATTCCCTAGGAACAAATAACCCATCCTTTTGCATTATTGCTTGTTGATGTACCATTTTATACCTCTATTTTACAACCTATGGTTTATTTAAGCAAGGGTTAAAAGATAAATTCCACAGGAAATAAAAAAGACAGAAAACCCAAATGACCCTTGCATTTTTATAAATCCTTACATCAGTTTTGCATTTTACATTTTGAATTTCTATTGTCCCGCCATTATTTGCTGCACTAATTGCTGCTGCAATTGTCCCATACTGGCTTGGCGCAGGGAAATCCGCCCCATAACCTATTGTTGCCAAAACCAGCAAACTAAAGATTTTTTTCATATTTTTTATTATTTTATTACTCCCTAAACTCTATAACTCTTTCAATTTTTTTATTATTTAAGGTATCTTTGCCTCTATCTTTTCCAATATCTTTGTTTGATTAAAAAGCATCTGGGCAATCTCTTTCTGCCCATCTTCAATCCTGACCAAGGCTTCCATCATTGCCTTTTGCAGCTTACCATTTGCTTTCCAAAGATACGCACCAATCAGGCTTATTACGATTAAGCATATTCCCAATATCTCCATTTAAATCACCTCCCTTTAATTATACCACAAATTACTCCCACTTGCATTATCAAAAATAAAAACTATTGAAAAAATCCGCCCCATAGCCCAAACACGCCAAAACCAGAAAATACAAAGATTTTTTCATCATCTTTTATGGATTTTCCAATACTTTATTATGAACTCCAATCTTTCTTAAAATTATGGTATCGTCTTCAATTTGAAATGTCATTCTATATTTTACACTAACATACGCCTCCCATTTATCCTTGGTCCCCTTAATCTTATGAACCTGCAAAGAAGGATGTTTAAGGTTAGTTGCCAAAAAACCAATTTGTTTATCTGCCAACCTCTTTATCTCACGAGGCAAAGCCTTATAATCCTCCTTAAAAGGTTCTGGAATTCTAAGTCTCATCTATTCAACCACTCTAAAGCCTCTTTTGAGGTATCAAAATCAAGGTATCTTCCTTCAGAAAGTGCCATATCAACCTCTCTTTCTTTTCTCTGCCATTCTTCTGTCCAAAAATATGCCTGGTCAGGTTCGGTTGTTTTAAACCTCAAAAAACGGACAAAATCTACAACCTCGCAAATAGCATAATCAGGCAATCTTTCCAGTTCTTCCAATACCTCTTTTCTTGCAACATTTTCTGCCATATTTTAATCACCCCTTTTTAATTTAAGTATATACCAAATCCTAGCTTTTTGCAATAAATAACACCTTCCTGAATTTTGGCAGTCAATGATGCAATTATTGGGTCCATTCTCTGAGCGAACAGTAATATGCTTTCCCGACCAGCTTAAATCCTTATTCCCTGTGCCCGTATATGTCCCATCTGCTACTTAAGACTGTACCGCCATCATTTGCTGCACTAATTGCTGCGGCAATTGTCCCATACTGAGATGGCGCAGGGAAATCCGCTGCATAGCCCACCGCCGCCAAAACCAGCAAACATAAAACCTTTTTCATTCGTGACAATTCGTGTTTATTCGTGTCCATTCGTGGCTATTTAAGAGAAACCACTAATTAACACCAATAAAACACTAAATTCGTGTCCATTCGTGGTTCATTCGTGTTTATTCGTGGTTCCAAAACCAGCAAAGCTAAAAACTTCTTCATCTCGCAAAGGAAATAAGGAGTATAAGTTTCCAATCTTTTTGCGTTCTTGGCGTCTTTGCGAGACAATAAAACCTTTTTCATTCGTGGTTCATTCGTGGCTATTTAAGAGAAACCACTAATTAACACCAATAAAACACTAAATTCGTGTCCATTCGTGGTTCATTCGTGTTTATTCGTGGTTCCAAAACCAGCACGCGCAAAGGTTTTTTCATTATAAATCAAAGCAACAGCCATTCATCCAATGTTATCTTCCTTCCCAAGATCTCTTTTAATTCCAAAAGTAAAATCTTAAGTTGATTTACAGAATACTCTTGATTACTTGGGATGGTTAATGTGTATGTTCCATATCGCATATAGAAATGGCGACCCCCTGGTTCAGGCTCATCAAACCCTAATCTTTTTAATTTTTTTATAAAATCTTGACGCTTACACGGACCCCATTTAGGCATAAGCTACTTCTCTCTTTATGTTTAAATCAATGCCATTTATTACTGGAAGTAAATCACCATGTCGCAACTTTACAATTATCCATCCTTCTAAGGAAGAACAAAGTTCTTTTTGGCATTCATAAAGGGTCTTTCCAAAAGCAATTACTCCAGGACAGGAAGGAATCTTCCCAAAATAGGTGTTGTCTTCCAACTTTTCATATATTGCCTTACTCATTGCATTATTTAGATATTCTTGCAACATTGTTTTTTTATCCCCCTACTTAAAATTATACATCATTTTTTTATCAATTGCTATCCCTTTCTTTGCTTTGCCCTTATTTTTTCGTATGTGTTTAACTCTTTTTGAGAGCTATTTTTCATTTTTATTATTTTATTACGAGTGAACGAGTCCCGTAACTCGCTAAACTCTACAAACTCTTTTAATCCTAAAATCTTCTTCATCTCGCAAAGGCGCAAAGGAAATAAAGGGTATAAGTTTCCAATCTTTTTGCGTTCTTTGCGAGACAATAAAACCTTTTTCATCCCTGCCAATTCGTGTTTATCCCTGCCCATTCGTGGTTCCTCATTGAGCTATTTTTTAATTAGCATCCTGCTGAGCTTGGAGGTTTCTTTATTATCTTCACTGGCGATTATTTTAAGGAAGTAAAGCCCGTTGCTGAGCTTTTGGTTAAAGGCATTTGTGCAAGAATAGCCTGCCTCGTAGATGTAGGCTTGCTCGGATTGAGAAAACCTTGATGGTAATAAGCCAAAGGATTCTTCTCTTACTTTTTGGCCTAAGATATTGTAGACCTCCATTTTTAGGTTGGCATTGGATGTTTTTGCCGATATTCTTATGGTTGCCTCATTCTTTGCCGGGTTGGGATAGGTTGTAATGTTTGTTATTTCTAGGGTTTCAATTATTAGCCCAGAGTTTGGCTTCATTATTTTTACCTTTAACTCCCGACTCTTGACTCCTGACTCCTGACTCTTCCTCATATCAATGGCTTGGTTTCCCTCAATAAGCCAGGCATCGTAGCCATCGGGGAAATCTCCCTCCCAGGAGAGGGTGATTGGCTCATTTGTATTTTTTGTAATTGAAATATCCCAGATATTTATATCCTTTATCTCGCTCCTTA
>JBFMDZ010000041.1 GCA_040753555.1 bacterium | reverse complement strand
CAAGAGATAGGCAGAAAGGGGAGAGTTTTTTATCTCTTGCCTAATGGCTAAAGTTGTACAAGCATTCTTATGAATTTTAATCTGCATACGCTACATATTTTATCAAATAACGTAGCGTTAGTCAACAGCTAAACATATGCTGTAGCTATTCTTTCCTTTAAAAGCCTATTTGCTAATTCTGGGTTTGCCTTTCCCTTTGTTTTTTTCATTAAGGCTCCAATAAGGAATCCTAGTGCCTTTTCCTTTCCAGACATATATTCTTCTGCTGCCTTTTGGTTTTCCTTTATTACTTCATCAATCATTAAAACAAGGCTTTCCTCATCCTTTATCTGAATAAGCCCCTTTTCTTTCACAATATCTTTTGGGTCTTTTCCTGTATTGAATATTTCAACAATTAGCTCCTTTCCTATTTTTCCAGATATTTCTTGTTTCTCTATCATTATGAGCATCTTTGCCAGGAGGTTTGGTTTTATCTTGCATTCATTTATCTTAGAAGGAGTAGTAAGGGAAAGAACCTCTGTTAATAGCCAATTGCTTAAAATCTTTGGGTTATTATAATCCTTCAAGGTTTCCTCAAAAAAATTTGCTATTTCTTTTGATGATGTCAAAACCCCTGCATCATATTGCGTCAAGCCATATTCATCTACAAATCTCTTTTTCTTAACACTGGGTAATTCTGGAATTTCTTTCTTTAATTCTTTAATCCAATTTTGCTCTATAACCAATGGAAGAAGGTCTGGCTCTGGAAAATACCTGTAATCATGCGCCTCCTCCTTTTGTCTCATAGATAGGGTAACCCCTTTCTTCTCATCCCATAACCTTGTTTCCTGGATAATCTTTTTTCCTTCCTTCAAAAGATTGGTTTGCCTTTCTATTTCATAGGATAATGCCTTTTCTACACCTTTAAACGAATTCATATTCTTTATCTCAACCTTTGTTCCTAGTCTTCCTTGCTCTTTGCTTACAGAGACATTTGCATCACACCTTAAAGAACCCTCCTCCATATTGCAATCTGATACCTCAAGGTATTCAAATATTGTTTTAAGTCCTGCAAGGTATTTTCCTGCCTCTTTCGGGCTTGTTATATCAGGGGATGATACAATCTCAATCAAAGGGATACCACATCTATTAAAGTCAACAAGGGAATAATCTTCTTTATGAATAAGCTTTCCTGCATCTTCCTCAAGGTGAACACGGATTATCCCTATTTTTTTTCCATCTATTTCAAGGAAGCCATCTATTGCCAAAGGTTCATCGTATTGGGAGATTTGATATGCCTTTGGAAGGTCTGGATAAAAATAATTCTTTCTATGAAACCTTGATATTTTATTTATCTTGCAATTCAGAGCCGTTGCCGAGATAATAGCAAGGGAAACAGCACCTTTGTTTAAAACAGGAAGGCATCCAGGAAGACCAAGACAAACAGGACAAACCAAAGTATTAGCTGATGCACCAAACCTTGTTGAGCAGGCACAAAATAGCTTGCTTTTTGTTGAAAGCTGAAGATGGACCTCAAGACCTATAACGGGTTCATACATATTTTAATCCTTGCATTGTTCAAACATATCTTTGGCAAAGGTATTTTGTTTATCAATATTAAGGGCAGTTTCAAATTCTTTTTTTGCCTTTTTATGGTTATTTGTATGAAAATAGACCGAACCAAGAATAAAGTGGCTATAGGTTGATTTTGGATTTTCCTTTACAACTTTCTTTGCATTTTCTATTATCTCTTCCTCTCTTTCTTTTTTTCCAAAAATGGCTATTCCTCCATAGCCTGGATTATCCCTAAAGAATATTTTAAATCTATTATCTTTTAAAAGAGAAGCCAAACCCTTATTGCATGCCTCAAGGCTTTCCCAATGAATTACCCATTCTCCAAACCCATATGTATTAAAGACAATATATTCAGATAAATCATAATTAGGAAAATAATCCAGGGGGGTTCTTCTTTGCGAAAAATGGGTCATAAGGTTATCCTGAACACAAACAGGGGTATTCTCTGGGATTATCTTTTTTAAACTTTCAAATAATAACCTTGTTTTTTTTATTTGATAATATTTCTTTAGATTTTCTGTTGGGATGGAAAGGATGGTTTTATGATTGTCTGGGTTATACAGCTTTACATAAAAATCTGGGTTTTGAGGAGAAATATTAAGCCCCCTAAAAGAAAAATAAAAGTTTGAAAGAAATGATGTTGTAAAGATCAAAATGGCTAGGGCAAAAGGATTAAGCCTTTTTAACCATAAGCATCCATAGATACCAGATATTACAGCAAAGGGAATAATTGGGGTAGAATATTGATAAGCAAGGAGGTATTGACCTGACCAGGGAGAGAGAAAATGAAGAAAAATCTCAGGTAGGGCAATTAAAATTTCAAGGCTTAATATGGAAAAAAAAGCAGGGGGAAGGATAAGCAAGATAATTGTAGCAAGCTTTTCTTTTCCTGGTAGAAATATCCTTTTTAAGGTATTTTGTGGTTTTAGAATAAGGTTTTTGATAATTTCTCCCTGGCTTTCTCCCAAACCCAGCCTTCCAAAATAGCCATAGGTTACCTTACCTCCCCCTGTTTCTGTTGCCTTTCTGATATAAGGGATTAAAACAGAAATAGAAAGATATGCCCAAAGGATTCCAATAGTAAATGTAATAAGGCCAATCTTTTTGTTCTGCTTAAAGAAGGAATAAATACCGAGGGCTGTTATAATTAAAGAAATATCCTCCTTAACCATTAAAGAGAGAAAAAGAAAGATAAAGTAAAGAATCCACACCCTTCTTTGCAAGAAATAGAAGGTAAAGAGAAGGAAAAATGGGGCAAGGCAGATTTCATGGAATTCAAAGAGATTTATCCTTGATAAAAATGGATGGAAGAGATAAGCAAAAGAGAATGATAAACTTAATAAATTATGTTTTAGCTTATCCTTTGCAATGAGAAATACAGGGATTGCTCCCAGTCCAAGAAATATGCTTTGTAGAATAAGAAGCATCCTTGGATCCTGCCAAATAAGATAAAAGGGAGCAAATATTATAAGCATAGGAGACATATGTTCTCCCAGAAAATTATGGCCATACATTGTTGTATCAAGGATCCTTCCTTTGATTGTATTCCATATTGCCTGGTCAAATCCTGCCAGGTCCCAATGGCCTGTAAGAAATGCACTACATTGAATCACAGAAACATAGGCATAGATAGAAGTGCAAATGGATGTTAATAGAATGAGGATAAAACTTGCCAGCCTTTGGGAAATATCTCTTTTTTTAAATAAAAGCACGATAAGAAAAATAAATAAGCTTATAATTATAATAAGAAGAAATACTTTCTCTATAGAAAGGGAGGCTTTCTTATAAAAGAAAAATAGAACGATAAATATTACACAAACAATTGCATAAATAATAGGCTTTGTTGGGATTATAGCCTTTTTATCCTCTACCTTTTTCATAATCTAAAATTTTAAATTGTAAAAGCTAAATTGTAAATTGTAAAATAAAGATATGAAATTAGAGGCTATTTCTATAACAAAATATTTTCAGGATAAATGCGCTGTAGATAATGTAAGTATTGGGGTAGGAGAGGGTGAAATAATTGGGCTTTTAGGACCAAATGGAAGTGGGAAAACAACGACATTTTACTCAATTCTTGGCTTAATAGAGCCTGATAAGGGAAAGATTACAATTGATTCTTTTGATATATCAGACCTTCCAATATACAAGAGGGCAAGAAAGGGAATTGGTTATCTTCCCCAGGAACCATCCATATTTGAAAGCCTTACAACAAGGGAGAATTTAACAATTGTCCTTGAATTTATAGAAAAGGATAGGGTTTTAAGGGAAAAAAAGGTTTTTTCTCTCCTTTCTGATTTTGGCTTGTTTTCTCTTTCCAACCAAAAGGCAGGAACACTCTCTGGAGGAGAAAGGAGGAGGCTTGAGATTGCAAGGGTTCTATCCACAGACCCAAAATTCATCCTTCTTGATGAGCCATTCCTTGGTGTTGATCCAATCAGGGTCTCTGAAATTCAGGGGATAATAAAAAACCTAAAAAACAAGGGCTTTGGCATATTGATAACAGACCATAATGTTAGAGAAACCCTCAAGATAACAGATAGGGCTTATATAATATTTGAGGGAAGGATATTATTTGAAGGCTCATCTTCTATGCTTGTATCTGACCATACCGCAAGGAAGGTATATCTTGGAGAGGGATTTGAAATTTAGGATTTAAATCTCTGTATGTGTTTAGGTAGACGAGAAGAAGAAAGGAAGTTAAAATGAAAGAAAGCACGAAATCCGAAGCACGAAGCACGAAACAATATCTAAATTCAAAATTCTAAACATTTTTACTGCGATTTCCTCATTATAGAACTGAAAATCATCATCAATTCTATGGCTTCTTCAATTAAATCCTGTTGTTCTTTCTCTAACACTTTAGAGTTTTCAGAATGGTTTGTATCTATCAACTCCAACCAATATTTACTCTCTTTTACTTCTTTACGGCAAATCTTTATTCTCATAACAAATAAATTATATTGTTTTGAATTTTCAATTTTAGTCATTTGAATTTGTTTTAAGATTTCGGATTTCATTTGTTCCATTAAAGCTAAACGCATACACCAACTCAGGTTTGCACCCCTAACTTTACACTTTATTGTTCAACCTCATTTGTCAAGTTAGAGGAGGATAGTTGCAAATTTGAGTTATTTCGGTATAGTTCTTTTAAGCCTTCATAAAAAGCACAATAAAAATAAAGCTATCGCTCTCGTTTCGCTAAAGGGGGAGGATTATTCTAATTATTTTTCAACAGCCATAAATTTAAGCCCTATGAAAGGTTTTAGTGAAATTGGGAAATTTCTGGGAGGGAAAGTTTTATATTTACCTGTATCTTTGCTGATAAAAGAATCGTTTCCTCTCGTATTATTCCCATCCTTATAGAGAATTGCCAATCCCATCTTGCCAAAGGTAAAGATTATAGGCGAATAGTGAATAGGCTGAAAGCCATTTCTAATAGGTGATTACTCACAATTTTTATTGCAAAGGGATAAAAATTTTGATAGAATATCTTTATTAAGATATGTTATACCCAAAATCAATTGAATTTCAAGAATTCTATGTGTATGAAAGAAAAAAGAAATTCTAAATTTCTTAAAGATTTCTTGACTTTATTTTTAGAGAAGCATAAAATAAAGGTGTGGATAGGTTTTTTGAGCAGATAGCAGCCCTTTGGAAAAGCTGGACAAGGGGACAGAAAATTACCATTGTAGGTGGCGGATTACTTTCCTTTATCCTCCTTCTTTTTCTTATTTCATACATAACAAGGGCAGAATATGCTGATTTATATACAAACATATCCCCTGAGGAGGCAGGAAGGATAACAAGTAAGTTTGAGGAATGGAAACAGCCATATAAATTAGAGGGGACAACAATCAAGGTTCCCATAGCTGACAGGGATAAATTAAGGCTTAAGCTTGCCTCAGGAAAACTTGCACCAACAGGAGGGATAAAGGGCTGGGAGCTTTTTGATACAACAAAGTTTACAATGACAGATTATGAAAGGAGGATAAACTATTTAAGAGCCATTCAGGGTGAGCTTGAAAGAACAATAGAATCCATAGAAGGCATAAAGAATGCAAGGGTTCTCCTTGTCCTTCCAGAGAAAAAGCTATTTATTGAGGAAGAAAAGCCCGTTACTGGCTCTATTAAGCTAACAATGGCTCCCTATGCGACTATTGACAAGGAGCAGGTTGCTGGAATAATAAACCTTGTTTCATTTGCTGTTGAGGGGTTGAAGCCTAGCAATATCACGGTTGTTGATAATAGGGGAAGGATTCTCTCAGAGGATATAGGAGAAGAAAAACAAGAGACAATAACATCAAAACAGCTTGCTTTGCAAGAAGAGGAGAGAAAGGGTCTTGAAAGGAGGATAAGGGATAGGCTATCAAGGGTTATTGGATATGATAAGGTGGAGGTTATTGTAAAATATGAAATGAGCTTTGATAGAAAGGAAACAAAGCTTGAGAAGTATTCAATGCCAGGTTTTGAGCAATTAAAGATAAGTGAAGAAAAGGTGGATGAGGCATTTAAAGGAGAGGGTGTAAAACCAGAGGGTCAGCCAGGCCTTGAATCCCAAATCCCTGGTTATAAAGAGATAGCAAAGACACAAGGTCCTGTTGAATATAACAAAAAAGAGGCAAGAACTAATTACTATGCTGACAAGGAGGAAACAAGTCTTGTTAAAGCACCATCCATTTCAAAAATATCTGTAGGTGTTTTTGTAGATGGAAAATATGAGCTAGATGAGAAGGGTCAAATAAAAAGGGATAAAAAGGGAAATCCCATATATTCTCCAAGAACAAATGATGAGATGGAAAAATTTAAGAAGCTTGTCTGGGCAGCTATTGGTGCTGAAAAGGGAAAGGAATATTTAGAAAGGGAATACCTTGTTGAGGTTGAGAATGTTCAATTTGATAGAAGCCAGGAATGGCTTGAGGCAGAAAGAGAAAAAAAGGAGAAAACAAAACAAACAATAACAATGGCAGGAATTGGGGGTGCTGGTCTTATTTTTCTCATTATAATAGGTCTAATTATGCTTTCAATAATAAAGCAATTTATGAAAAAAGAGGCAAAGCCAGAGATGGCAAAGGTAGAAGGAAAAATTCCAACGCTTGCAACCCAATTAGCAGCAGAGGGAATATCCCTCTCTGAAGAAGAAATGCAAGCATTAGAAACAGCGAAGAGAAAGCCAGCCCTTGTTGCCAAACTTGTAAAAAATTGGCTTTCTGAAGAGGAATGAGCGAGGGGCTTAAAAAGGCTTGTATTCTTTTATCATCTTTGGAGGAAGGTGAGGCAAAAGAGGTTATGGGCTATCTCACAAATGATGAGAAGGCAAAGATAAAAGAAGGTGCAAATCTCGTTTCAGAAGAAAAAACCGATTTTATTCTATATCTTGTAGGAGAGGAAAATGTTTAAAATTTATCTATTTTATTTTGCATTTTGCATTTTGCATTTTGCATTTTCTTATTATGGCTATTAAGGCAACTGGACCACAGAAGGCGGCAATGCTTCTTATGGCATTGGGTTCTGAGGCAGCAGGGGGTGTGTTCAAACACCTAAATGAACAAGAGATAGACCAGCTTACCCTTGAAATAGCAAAACTTCCAAAGATTGAACCTACACAAAAAAAGGAAATTATTGCTGAATTCAGGGAATTGCTTCTTGCCCAGGAATTTATCCTGAAGGGAGGGATTGATTATGCAAGGGAGGTTTTAAGGAGGGCTATTGGAGAGGAAGGTGCAAATAGGGTAATTGAAAAAGCAATAAATATATTGAAGCTTAAGCCATTTGATTTTATGAAGAAGGCAGACCCCATTAGATTGGCAAGCTTTCTTTCAAATGAGCATCCTCAAACAATAGCCTTTGTTATTTCTAATCTTCCTGCAGGAAAGGCATCTGAGGTTCTCCTTAACCTTGCTGAGGATATAAGGAAAGATGTATCAAGAAGGATAGCATCAATGAAAAGCATTTCAGGAGATTTTGTTTCATCAATAGAAAATACCCTAAAAGAGAGATATGAAAAGGAGGTAGGTGCTGCAGAGGCAAATATTGTCCAAACAGATGGTGTAGATTCTGTGGTAAAGATTCTTCAAGAATCTGATAGGGAAACAGAAAAGGCAATAATTGATGCCATCTCTGAGGAAGATCCAGAATTGGCAGAAGAGGTAAGAAAGAGAATGTTTATCTTTGATGACCTTACAAAGCTTGATGATAGGACAGTACAAAGGGTTTTAAGGGAGGTTGATTCAAAGGATCTGGCATTAGCCCTTAAGGGTGCATCTGATACAATAAAAAATTTGATATTTAAAAATATGCCAAAAAGGGCACAGGAGATGCTTAAAGAGGAAATATCATATTTAGGACCAAAGAAGCTATCAGAGGTAGAGGAGGTTCAACAGAAGATAATAGGTGTAATCAGGCAATTAGAGGAATCTGGTGAAATTATGATCTCTCGTGGAGGAGGAAAGGGAAAGGAAGCAATTATAGAATGAAAAAAATGCAATAGGAATGATATATAAATCACCATCTATAAATGGAGAGGTTCTTATAGAAGCAAAGGAGGTTTTTATAGGAGAGGGAAGAACCTTAATTGAAAGGCTGGAGAATAAAATAAGGCAGGACAATGAAATTCTAAAGAAACTTGAGAAAGAGATTGAGGAAAAGAGAAAAAACCTTTTAAATATAGAGGAATATGTTAAAAAAGAGGCAGAAGAAAAGGCGAGGTCTATTTTGGATGAGGCGGCTAAAAAGCAAGAAGAAATAAGGGATAAGGGATATAAAGAGGGATTTTCTCATGGAATTGAGGAGGGGAAAAGAAAGGGCGAAATTGAAATAACAAGGGTTATTGCATCAATAAAAGGGATTTTATCATCCCTAAATTCATTATATGATTCTTCCTTAAAAAAAATTGATGAAAATATTATCCTTGACCTTTCCCTTTTAATGGCGAAGAAGATAGTAAAGAATGAGACCTCAATTAAAAAGGATGTTGTATTAGGGAATATAAGAGAGGCATTGAAAAAGGCGGGGAATAGTAAAATAAGGCTTCTTTTAAACCCTGATGATATAGAAATTGCAAGGGGATTTTTGAAAGAGGTAGATATTGCAGGTGATTCATCTATTGAACAAGGTGGATGCAAGATTTATTTTGATTTTGGTATAATTGATGCTACAATTGATAATCAGCTTAATGTGATAAAAAATGAATGCACAAAGCCTTAAGGCAAGAATTGAAGGAATTGACCCAATTCAAGTAAAAGGAAGGGTAAAACAGGTAATTGGCCTTGTTATAGAATCAGAAGGACCCCTTGCTTCAATTGGTGAGATATGCTTTATTTTGTCTTTAAATAAAAGGATTATGGCAGAGGTTGTTGGATTTAGGGATAAAAATATTTTATTGATGCCAATAGGAGAGACAGAGGGAATAAAGGCAGACGATTGTGTTATAGCAACAGGCTCTCCCTTAAGGGTTGGTGTTTCAGAAGGCTTAAAGGGAAGGGTGTTGAATGGGATTGGTATGCCTATTGATGGAAAGGGTCCAATTATTGTAGATGCCTCTTATCCTATATTTTCCGATTGTCCTGACCCATTGAAAAGACCAAGGATAAACAAGATACTAGAAACAGGGATAAGGGCAATTGATTCTTGTTTAACCATTGGTAGGGGACAAAGATTTGGGATATTCTCTGGGTCTGGAATTGGAAAAAGCACCCTTTTAGGAATGCTTGCTAGATTTACAAGGTCTGATATAAATGTTATTGCATTAGTTGGTGAAAGGGGAAGGGAGGTAAGGGAGTTTATTGAGAAAGACTTACAGGAGGAAGGGCTTAAGAGGTCTGTTATGGTGGTTGCAACATCAGATGAACCTCCCCTTGCAAGAATAAGGGCTGCATTTGTTGCCACAGCCATTGCTGAATATTTTAGAGATATGGGAATGGATGTTATGCTTATGATGGATTCTGTAACAAGGTTTGCAAGGGCTCAGAGAGAGATTGGGTTGTCCATTGGAGAACCACCAGCAACAAGGGGTTTTACGCCATCTGTATTTGCTATTCTACCAAAGCTTTTGGAAAGGTCTGGAACATCAGAAAAGGGAACAATTACAGGAATATATACCATCCTTGTAGATGCTGATGATATGAATGAGCCAATCTCTGATAATATTCGGGCAATCCTTGATGGACATATTGTTTTATCAAGGAATTTGGCTGAGAAAAACCATTATCCAGCTATTGATATTTTAAAGAGCATCTCAAGGGTTATGATTGATATTGTTTCACAAGAACAAGAGCAGACAGCAAGAGGTTTAAGAGAGATTCTTGCCACAATTCAGGATGCAGAAGACCTGATAAACATTGGTGCATATGCGAAAGGCTCTAATCCAAAGATAGATTATGCATTATTGAAAATTGATAGCGTTTTGGATTTTTTAAAGCAAGGGATATGGGAGAAATCTGAGTATCAAAACACATTGGCTGGCTTGATGAAAATATTTCAGGAGAAGGAAGGGTGAAAATAAATGCAAAATGCAAAACTCAAAATTCAAAATTGTGGTAAGGATTTAATAAAATATAACCACAGTTTTAAGTTTTTAGTTTTGAGTTTTTAGTTTTTAAGATGTTTAGATATGAGGCTGTTTTAAGGGTAAGAAAATATAAAGAGGATCTTTTAAAAAAGGAGGTTGGAAGGATTATTGCAGGGATTGAGTTTGAAGAAAATATTTTAGGCCATATTGAAGATGAAATAGAGAAATCACTTGATGAAGTATCTCATTTGCAAAAAAGGAGGATCTCTATTTTTGATTTGAAGGAATGGGATAATTATATTATCTGGCTTCATAATAGACAAAAAGAGCAGGAGAAAAGGATAGAAGAGTTAAAAAATGAGCTGGATAGCACAAGAAAAAAGCTTGTAGTCGCATCACAGGAAAAAAGGGTAATAGAGAGGCTTAAGGAAAAGTATGAGATAAAAAAACAAATAGAGGAAGAAAGAAAAGAATCTTTTAATCTTGATGAAATTGGGCTTTCTCTTTTTGAAAGGGGTGTTAATGTTTTAAGTTTAAAGAAATGAAAGGAAGTGCTTTTATAACCATTATCTTTCTTTTGTTGCTTATGGTTGCATCTATTATAGGTGCAATCTATGTTTTGGATAAGGTCGGCGTTTTTAACAAAGAAGAGGTTATTTATCCCAAGCTTGCTACAATTCCTGGTATAGGGAAATTCTTTACACCGAAAAAAATACCATTTGAGGTAATAAAGAAGGAGGAGATTAGAAATCTTAAGGAATCAGTAGATAAAAGGTTTGAAGAAATATCTGAAAAAGAGGAAAAACTTAAGGAGAAAGAGGAAAGGCTTGAGGAAAAGGAAAAGGATGTTGCCTTTAGAGAAGATGCTCTTTTGAAAAAGCAAAGTGCTTTGGAGGAAAGGATTAAGGTATATGAGGATGAGGAAAAAAGGTGGCAGAAGCTTGCCCTTTATTACTCAAGTATGAGCCCTGATCAGGCGGCAAAAATACTTCAAGACCTTGATGATCAAACCGTAATTTCTATATTTATGAGGATGAAGGATTCGGCTGTTGCTGTTTGTTTAATGAAGATGGACACAAAAAGGGCGGCTGAATTGTCAAGAAAGATGACAGGGCGTTAAATAGTTTTAAGTTTTTAGTTTTTAGTGAGGAGGGGAAGGATGAAGAAGGGTGAAGTCTATAATTTTACCCGCAAGGGTTTCGGATTTAATAGAAAAGGTAGGAGAAATTCCCAAAAAAAAGGTTTTTGGTAATAAAAATTGGGATAGAGTTTTATCTAAATTTAAAAAGGATAAACCCCAAGACCAAAAAATTTTAATCCCACCATTTAACCTTCTTTTAACTAAAGAAAATCCATTAAAAGGGATAGATATAGCAAGGGTTGAAATAGTTCAAATAGGAGTCAGGAGTCTGGAGTCAGGAGTCTGGAGTCAGAAGGTAGAAGTCAGGAGTCAAGAGTCAGAGGGTCAGAGGGTCAGGGGGCCAGAAGTCAGGAGTCTGGAGTCAGGAGTCTGGAGTCAGAAGGTAGAAGTCAGGAGTCAAGAGTCAGAGGGTCAGGGAGTCAGGGAGTCAGAAGACAAAAGACAAACCATAGAACCCAAAGTCCAAAACCCAGAATCTAAACCACAGACCATAGACCATAGTCCACAGAGGGCAGAAGTCAGACTACAGAGCGACAGAGCGACAGGGCAACAGAGCGACAGGGCAACAGAACCACAGGGCAACAGAGCCACAGAACTACAGAGCAACAGAACCACAGAACCACAGAGCGACAGGGCAACAGAGCGACAGAGCGACAAACCTGAAAGGATAGATATTCCACAAGAATTATCCAAAGAGAATAAACCACAAATTTTAAGCCTTAAACCACAAGAAACAACCTTTAATTCTCAATCTCCAAAGGAATTACCAAGACAAAATAACCTTAAGCCACAAGAGGACAGGATACAGGATACAGGATACAGGATACAGGATAGTCCACAGACCATAGAAGTTAGGAGTCAAGAGTCAGAGGGTCAGGGGGTCAGAGTGTCAGAAGACAAAAGACAAACCATAGAACCCAAAGTCCAAAACCCAGAATCTAAACCACAGACCACAGAACACAGAACACAAGAACAAATTCTTAATTCGCAATCTGCAATCCGAAATTCCATTGAATTATCTAAAGAGAATAAACCTCAAAAATACAAGATAGAAGATACAGAATACAAACCCCAGACAATAGACAACAAACACCAAACCCCAGACAATAGACAACAAACACCAAACCCCAGACCACAGAATATAGATCACAGGCCACAGAGAATAGAAGACAAAATACAGAACAGCAAAATACCAGAGCAGGAAATCAGCAAAACATCAGACCACAACCTACAGAATACAGAATACAGAATACAGAATACAGAAGATGGCTTAAAATTAAATATTTTAAAGGCAAATCCACAAGAAGAAATTCGTAATTCAAAATTCGCATATGAAGTATCTTGCGAGCGAGTAGAGGCAAAAATCTGCAATTCTAACAAATTCCCAATCCCCCAGGAGCAAATTTTTGATAAAGAAAATAGTCTTATCAACATTGAGAGACATAAAGAAAAAGATGAATTTTTCCCCAAAGATTATAAAGATTTTAAAGATTACAAAGATAACAAATCCCCTATTTTTCAATCAAATATATTGAAAGAGCCGATTTCACCAGAAAAAACTCCTGAAACATTAAATCCTTCCATTGAAAATCCAAAAAAACAGGATTTTTCTTTAGATAAAAAGCTCTATGAGATAGTCCAGCAAGCAGATTTAAAGCTAGCAAATGCAAAAACAGAAATGAACATCATTCTCAAACCAGAATTTCTTGGAAAGCTAAATATGAAGCTTACAATGAACGAAGGCATTCTTGATACAAAGTTTACCGTAGGAAACCCGCATCTTAAAGAATTGATAGAAACAAACCTCCATAACCTTAGAGAAACATTTTCCCAATTGGAGGTAGGAGTGGGAAATATTGAGGTATCAATAGAAAATGGCTTTTTATCACAAAGGAATCTTTGGAATAAAACATATAATGAAACCCAACCAACCAACCAAAGCTTCATATTTGAGCCAAAAGAATCCTTTCAATTTCATTTAAACGATGACAAATTGGCTCGGCTATATTGGACCCAAGCATCCTTTGAGTTCACTGCATGAAAAAAACCCTTGAAAAGATATATAACCTTCTTTACAATACCTTTTCTGATATGAATTGGTGGCCAGGTGAGACTCAATTTGAAATAATAGTTGGTGCTATCCTTACCCAGAATACTGCATGGAAAAATGTGGAGAAGGCAATTGAAAATTTAAAAAGAGAAAATTTATTAAGTCCAGGGAAAATGAATGAAATCCCAGAAGAAAAACTTGCTAATGTCATCAAACCATCAGGATTTTACAACCAAAAGGCAAAAAAACTTAAAGCATTTATAAATTTTCTTTTTTTAAGATACAGCGGCTCCCTTGAAAAATTATTTGAAAAAGGGCTCTTTTTTCTTCGCAATGAGCTTCTTTCAATACATGGAATAGGAAATGAAACCGCAGATTCCATTCTTTTATATGCAGGAAATAAACCTATATTCGTTGTTGACGCATATACGAAGAGAATCCTTGCAAGGCATAGGATTATAGATGAAAAAGCCACTTACAATGCCATTCAATCAATATTTATGGAAAATCTCCCAAAGGATGTTTTTCTATTCAATAACTACCATGCCCTTCTTGTTAAAGTTGGAAAGGATTTTTGCAAAAAAACCAATCCATTATGTAAGAGGTGTCCATTAAATGAAGTTTATCCTTGATGATATGCTCGGAAAGCTTGCAAGATGGTTAAGGATTATGGGTTATGATGCTAAATATTGCACCAGAATATCAGACGATGAGCTTATAAATGAGGCAAAAAAAGAAGGGAGAATCCTTCTTACAAGGGACAGGCTTTTGGTAAAGAGATTTGCTGTTTCATCACTTTTGATAAAATCAGAGGATATAAAAGAGCAGATTAAACAAGTGATAGAAAGGTTTAATTTAGATACAAAGAACATATTTACAAGATGTCCAAGCTGTAATGGACTATTAGAGAAAATAAAGAAAGAAAAGGCTTATAACAATGTTCCCAATATTGTCTTTTCCCGCTATGATAATTTTTCCCTCTGCACATTGTGTGGTAAATATTATTGGAAAGGAAATCATTGGGAAAAGATAAAAGAAGGCTTAACCGAACTTACACAACTTCCTATATTTCGCTAGCTTTTTGTCTGATTACTTTTATGACAAAATACATTATACAGAAATTATCACAAACCCTAAAAAATACTAATTTCCCATTTTCCGCTCTTATTTACAATAGGAATTGAATTTCCAAAAAAAAATCTAAAGTTTAACCCTCTTAAAAACCGATATATATAATAGATAGAATGATAACAGAGGTTCCGTAATTTTTCCTATGGTTTTGAATAGACTGAGGGTAATAAGAAATGTAACACTTCCTCTTATTAAAAAACCTTGTTAATATCTAGTGTCGTGTTGACTAAATTTCGCACGAATTTTACTAAAGTTTTAGTTCACAAAAGCCGATAATATAAATAGGGATATTTTCCCAGGAGGTATTGGCAATGCGTGGACCAAAATCAAAAACA
>JBFMDZ010000040.1 GCA_040753555.1 bacterium | reverse complement strand
GACATTGGGATTTCATTTGTCATTGGGATTTGGACATTGGGATTTTTATTCTTTGGCTTCATTATTTTCCTTAACATTATCTAAACATATACATTCCTTATTTCCCTATAGGGTGAATAGTTACAAGTAAAGATGAATCTATACCATAAACCTCTTTAATAGGAGCATATTCAGCCCATTCTTCTACTAAGGTAAAGGGGTTTAAGAGGAAAGGAGACGATTACAAACAAGGATTTCTATTGCTTTTCCTATAGCTTACTATCTGTTGTTTATCAGCCGGGCAGATACGGTCAATAATCCCTGCAATATTCATCTTATCAAGGACTTATCTTAAGAAGGACTAAAGAGCCAATTGTTTTGGAGAAAAACTTGATTTTGTCTTCTTAAAATATCTTCTATCATTCTATCTATTATATATATCGGTTTTTAAGAGGGTTAAACTTTAGATTTTTTTTGAAAATTCAATTCCTATTGTAAATAAGAGCGGAAAATGGGAATTTGTGGTTAATTCAAAGGGTTCTAAAGAGAAGCTAAACATATACCTATTTTTCAATCTCTTTGGTTAGAATAATTGCCTCAGCGATTTCACGCATTGATTTACGCATATTCATTGATTGATGTTGAATTCTTTTATAAGCCTCTTCTTCTGAAAGTCTGCGTTCTTTCATAAGGATACCCTTTGCCTTCTCCACCAACTTTCTGGTTTCTAATTCCTCCTGAATAAGTTTAGTTTTAACCATCAAATTGGCATTTTCAATAGCTATTGCAGCCTGATTTGCCACAGTGGTTAGGGTATCAATTTCACTTTTGGTAAATTTATGTGGAACAGAGGTATAGCTGGTCAAAGCTCCAATTACCTTTCCCTTAACACACAAAGGAACGCAGAGTAAAGAGATCAACCCTTCTTTTTTAGCCATCTCCTTATATTTATAATCTTTTTCACAAGTTACATCAAGCACCGTTATAGCCCTATTTTCTTTAACTACCTTTCCAGCAATTCCTTCTCCTATCTTTAGATTTGGTTTTTGATTATACGCCTCGTAAAATTCTTTGCTAATAGAATGGGTTGCCCTTATAACCAATTCCTGTTTTTCTTCATCCACAAGCATTATAGAGCATATTTTAGAACCCATTACTTCTACAGTAACAGTAGTGATGAGCCGAAGGATATCCTCTAAATAAAGGTTAGAGACAATCGCCTCACTTACCTTAGAAACCGCCTTTAATTGTTTGGCGTAAGATGGTTTCCTAGATTGCATCTCTTTTTAAGGATTTCTAAACTTTAATATTGTGCGTTACCATTTTTCAATATAAAAGCATAACAAATCAGCTTTAATTTTGCCAAGAATTTTGATTTTGAATATGTTTAGCTTTATAAATAAGAAAAAAAGCCAAGCCTATACCTGGTAAGAAGTTCTTAAGATTAGAAGTTCAGAAGTTCTAAAGTTTGGAATTTTGATTTGCAATCTCAAGACCCTTTTTATACATTTCATTTTCTGGGTCAAATTTTATTGCGCTCTCAAAAAGGAAGATTGCCTTTTTTGGTTCTCTATAGACATATTTTGAACCCATCATTGCGTAACCATAGCCGTATATCTTCAAAACACCCTTTGTAAAAGTATCCCTATAAACCCCTGCATCCCTTATTAGATAAGAAACATCATAGATTTTTGGGATACCATCTTTTTCTATCTTAAATAATATCCCATAATTGGAAAGGGAGGAGGAATATGCTACCTTGTATCCTGGGTTATAAATATCCTCATTAAATGTATAAAAGATATTAAATCTATCAATATTGTTTTTTGCAAGGTTTTCAAGTTTGAATAGATAATGGGCATTAAAATCGCCTGTAAATCTTATATCTTTATGCTCCTTTAAAACCCTCTTAATAACCCAATCTGTTGTTAGGTCATAGAGATTAAGCTGAACAATATCCTCCCTCCTTTTTTCAATGTGTTTTAAATACCAAAGGGTCATAAATTCATGGTCTGTATATGTAAAAAGAATTGTATTTTTGGGAAGGTCTCTTAATATATTCCTTGCATAATCGTATGCAAAATAGAATTTGCTTTTATCAGATACATAATAATATTTAAAGCAAATTGTTAAAGGAATAAAAATAATTGTAAATTTTAGAGCTTTCTTTTTTTCAATTATAAAATTTAGCCCAATTCCTAAAAGAATTGCAAGGGAGAGAAAGGATGGAATATGGTATGCCTCAAAATCAACCAGCCCCTTTTCAATTGGATAGATAATCAATGAAAAAAGGGTGTTTACAAGGATAATGGTTAAAATCAGGATGAAGAATGAGTAATTTTTTCTTTTAAGAGGATAAAAGCCAAATATTAAGATAACACAGAAGATTAAAAATTGCTTTAAAATTAAAATAATGTGGTTTCCAAATGTAATGAAAAACTTTAATAATGTTATGTTAAGCATCCGTTTTTGAGCAAATTTTACCGTGAGACAATCAATGAACCTTTTCAGGGTGGTTGGGTTTGCCCAGTCAATAGGAGGGTTTTGGAATGCCCTTATTGGAAGGTAAAGAAAAACAGAAAGTCCAAGGAGAAAAAAGAGGAAAAGATAAGAAATTCTATTTATTCTAAAGATAGGTTTGTTTATTATAAAGAGAAAGAGAATAACGCCTGGAATAATTGTTGCCATTAGATTATGATTTGTAAAAGAAACACCCAAAATAAATGAAAATAGAACAAGATATTTAAAGTTTTTCTTTATATTTTCCTGATATAGAAGTAGGATGAATAAAAGGAGAATGACAAAGAATCCATAAAGGCTATATGTTTTTGCGTAAATAGAGACCCTAAAGAAGGTATAGGAAAATGCAAAGCAAAGGGCTGTAGAAAAAGAAATAAGCCTTTGGACAGAGAGCTTTATGAGTAAAAGATAAAGGAGCATTGATGTTAGACTTCCAAATATAGAAGACATTAGGGTAATCCTCATTCCAATATTTGAAATGGGAATATATGAAAATAGGTGTCCAAGTATAGTGTAAAGGGGATAACCAGAAGGGTGTGGAATTCCCAGGACATAGGCAGATGTAATAAAGTCACCAGAATCTCCAAACCAAACCGAAGAAGGAAGGGTTAGAAGATAAATAAAATATGAAATAAAAAAGGAAATAAGGGCAATTGTATAATCAGCCCTTTTAAAAGCTATTCTTTGCATTTAAAATAAAAATTTGCCTTCAACAAGTACTACTATAGTATACCAAAGTATACCAAAAATCAATTGGATTTCAAGTGTTTTGTGTTATACTGATTTTAGTATAAAAGATTGACAGAAATAAGATTTTACAATAAAATTTAAGATATGAAGGGAACAAGAGATATTCTTCCTGAAGAGGCTTTTGTTTTTCAATATATTGAAGACATAAGCCGCTTTATCTTTGAGCTTTATGGCTATTCTGAGATTAGAACCCCTATCTTTGAAGAGACAAGCCTGTTTGAAAGGGGCGTTGGAGGAGCAACAGAGATTGTAGAAAAGCAGATGTACACATTCCTTGATAAAAAGGGAAGGTCTTTAACCTTAAGGCCAGAGAATACAGCAGGTGTTGTAAGGGCATATTTGGAGCATAACCTCTCTTTAAAAGGCAAAGTAGCAAGGCTTTATTACATAGGCCCTATGTTTCGCTATGAAAGGCCACAAAAAGGAAGGGAGAGGCAATTTTACCAGATAGGAACAGAGGCGATTGGCGATAGTAATCCAGGGTGTGATGCAGAAACAATAGGAATGGCAAGGGATGTTTTGGAAGAAATAGGAATACAAGATTTTGAAATTAAGATAAACAGCATTGGATGTAAGGATTGCCAGCCAGGATATAAAGAAATTCTCTTTAAATATTTTAAAGACAAGAAGATTTGTGATGATTGTAAAATAAGGCTTTTAAAAAATCCAAGAAGAATACTAGATTGTAAAAGAGAAGAATGTCAAGAAGCAATAAATGATGCACCGGGTTCAATTGAGGTCCTTTGTTTAACCTGCAATGAACATTTTGAAAGCGTAAAAAACCTTCTTTCTCTTATAAATGTAGGTTATAAAATTGAACCAAGGCTTGTTCGTGGCTTGGATTACTATACAAGGACAGTGTTTGAGATAATAAATCCCTGCCTTGGCTCACAAAATGGTATATGTGGTGGAGGAAGGTATGATAATCTTATTGAAGAGCTTGGAGGAAGACCTACACCAGCCATTGGATGCTCCTTTGGTGTAGAAAGGTTAATGTTAAGCTTAAAGGAAAAACCTATAATAACCTCTAAATACGACATTTACATTGCATATCTTCCAAATTACTTTAATGAAGCATTCTCTTTAGGCAATACATTAAGGAAGGAAGGATTCTCTTTGTTTATGGATTATAACCCAAAGGCTTTAAAAACACAATTCAAAGAGGCATCAAAAAATGCATCCTATACAATAATTGTTGGTGATGAAATAAAAGAGGGTGGGGTGGGAATAAAGGATATGGAAAAGAATCTGCAATTTGAGGTTTCCTGTGATAAAATAGCAGATTGGATTTCTGAATATGAGAAGAACAAAGAAAATAGAAAAAATTGATGTTGTTCTTGATAGGGTATTAAAGGCGGCTGGCTTGGAGGATGCCTTTTTAGAGCAAAGGGTTATTTCCATATTACCAGAGATATTTGATAAAAGGATAATGGCACACATAAAATCGTATCATATTGAAGATAGAATCCTCTTTATAAAGCTTGATAGCCCTGTCTGGGCAAGGGAGCTTTTATTCTTAAAAAAGGAGATGATGGATAAGATAAATAACCATTTGACAAAAAAATACATTAAGAATATAATGTTTAAAGGATAAATGAAAAAAATAATTTTCTTTTCTTTATTGTTTACCAGCCTTATATTTTGTGAGGATTTTACCCTTTCCTTTTTTGTCGGCGATATCCTTGTAAAACCAAAAGATAAAACAGAGTGGACAAAGGCATCTCTTAATATGGTTATTAAAGAGGGAGACCAGATAAGAACCAGTGAGGATGCAAAATGTGAGATAAAAAGGGAAGATGATGTTATAAAAATAGATTCCAATGTCACCTTCGTAGTAAAGGCTTTAAGTGAAAAAAAGGATGTATTTAGTGTCTTTTTTGGCAAGGTCTGGTTTCGGATAAAAAGGCTAAAGGAAAAGGAGACCTCAGTTGAAACACCAACCACAGTGATGGGGCTTCGGGGAACCATATTTTCTATTGATGTTTTGGGAAAGAAAACCATCACTGACCTATTTGAGGGAGAGCTTGATATTTTAGCTGAGGGAAAGAGGTTTATTTTAAAGCCAGGAGAAAGATTTTTGCACGATGTGGATAGACCAATTGAAAAGAGGATTGAAAAAAAACCCTTATCTCCCGATGAAATGAAGGGATTTAAAGACATTTTTAAACTACCAGAGGAATTGCCAAAAGCGGCCTTACCCCAAGTAGCACCCCAAGTAGCACCCCAAGTAGCTATTCCCCAAATCGCTGTGCCTCAAGCAGAGATTGAAAAACCCAAAGAAAATCTATTTTCCCAATTTAGTGCACCCGAAGAAATAGAGGATTTAAAGGTCGAAATAAGGGGCATAAGGAATGAATTAAGACAGGAAAGGCTATCTGTTCTTACGGTAAAGGAGAATGATTTTTCTGCCGGAAGGACGATGAGGGATAAATGGGAAAACCTTGTCCGGGTTGAGCAACACCTTTATAGACCTACAAATTCAAGCATAAGGTTTGTAAATATAAACAAAAGGGATACAACAAATAATGCAACCGAATTTAATTATGGAATGATTGATGCCAAGTTTAACAAAGACCTTCCCGATGATATTAGAAAATGGCCAGAGTGGATAAAGGGTATGGTAGATGAGGATACAATAGCCGACCTTCATCCAGAAATTGTAGAATTTATCCTCTCCAATGGAAAGCCATTTGAGGCAAATGCCGATAGGATGAAGTGGGTAAGCATATGGGATCCTTCAAAAGATGAGCTTAAAGAACCAACATTTGAGATAGATAAGGGTGATGGCATTTTTGGTAATTATACCCCATACAATAACGATTGGAAGAGTATAAAAGAGGAAGATGGCGAATCAAAAAATGAATTTTGGAGCGAGGAGACATTTAATATTTATGACCCTGGCAATACCCAAGTTAAAGGACAATTAACCTTTGGTTCTTACCTTATCAATAACGATGGAAAGGTTTTAAACGAGGATGATTTCAAAAATACTAATTGCTTTGATGCCCTAGAAACTACAGCCCTTGAGATGAGGTTTGACTCATCTTTACTAAACAACCCAATAGACATCATCTTTACTGCAGATATTATTGTGGCAGGGATAAAAGAGCTTATGGGTAGTGTAATCGGAGCGATAGAGTGAAAAAAGTCCTCATCCTCCTTTTTGTTTCAGAAATAGCCTTTGCAGGACTTACCGAATGGGCGGCAGAGAAGGCAATTGACCTTACAACAAGGCTTGATGAAGCACTTATTGACCTTAACACAAGCTCGGCAGACATCTCTGGATTACCAGAAAATAAAAGATTTAAAATAAACCTTAACCTTTTACCGTTTACCATCCCTCCTATTTTTCCGAATGCAAGCCTTAAGCTAAAGGTATTAAAGGAGAAAAAAAGGCTACCCCAAATTGCATTGGAAGCAGATTATGGAGAGGTAATTGGCTTAAGGTTTGCCAAAGAAATGGAAGATATTGAAAAGGCAAGGTGCTACACCTATGGTGCCTCCCTTATTCTAAAGAAAAGCCTAAAGGATAATGTCTCTATATTTGGCGGAATAAGGAACATAAGAGGAGAATGCGAGGTTTCCCTTTCTGAAGAAGGGACATCTTCTGATTGGATTAAAACAGAAGACCTTCCAACAGATGTCAAATTGGATGAGATTGCTATATTTTCTGGGCTTTATATCCTAAGGGGGAAAAATGGCTTTTGGTCGGTTGCCTCTGGATATATCCCAGAGAGAAAGAAGCTCTTTTCAAAGATTGAGCTTGGGTTTCGTAAGCATTGGGCATTTTCCTTAGGCATTTACCCAGAGGGTGTATTTACCTTTCATCCAATGTTGGGTTTAAGGTGGTGATGAAAAACAAGATTCAGAGGTTTAAAGGTTTAAAAATTTGGTGCTCTGGTGCTCTGGTGCTAGTAGGCTGCTCTACTTCTGCCTTTGCTATTGAATTCAATCCATACTACAATTATACCTTATCACAAGGCTATAACTTTGGCTCTGGTATTTCTTCCTCTTTTGGTAGTGGGATAACCAATGACCTTGGATGTCAAATAAAGCTTGGAAAGAAGGATAGCCTCCTTCTTCTTTATGAGGCAAGCTATGAAGGGCCTGGCTTAAAAGAAGAAGGAAAATTTACTGATAGATACCAAGACCACCTTCTTGTTGCCTCCTACAAGAGAAAATTTAATAAAATGCTGCTAAAGGCAAAAATAGACTACACAAAGAGCTTTACACGCTCAGGTGTTTCTGAAGATTGGGATTCTGGAGATTATAATTATAACAAGCTCGGTTTTGGTTTAGACCTTCTTTCCTCACTTAAGGGAATAAATCTTGGAATGGGAGGAAAGGTTGCCAATGTTAAATACCCGAATTATACATATCTTCTAGGCGAGATAGACCCAGAATATGACATTCCAAGATACGACCATAACCTATATAAAATTTCATTATCAGGGGGCTATTTAATTCAAAAAAAGCTCCCCTTCGAAACCTCTTTTGAGCTTCTCTTAAGAAATTACAAGAATGAACTTATCAAGGATATAAATTCTGGAAAAGATACAGCCGAAAAGGAAAAAGATAGGGTTATAAGCCTTAATGGCAATCTTTCCTATCCTTTAAAAGAAAACCTTAATCTAGGAATGGATTCTTCCTTTTCCTTCCTGAGGTCAAATTACAATGAGGTAAAATTTAATGCAACAGGAACAGCCCTTTCAGATTCTTGTGCTTCATTCTATAACTATAACATTTATTGTTTTGCCCCTTGGATAAGCTATTTGAGGAAAAACCTTAAATTTAATCTTTCCTATTCCCTTGAAATGAAGAATTTTTCCAACCAAAAGGCAGAGGATAAAGATGGAAAATGGCTATCTGACAAGAGAAAAGATAGAACAAGCCTTGTTCTCATTTCTGCTACAAAAAAGATAAACAAACAGGTTTCTGCAACAATATCTTATGGAATAAAAGCCCTATCCTCTAATATGGAAAAGACCGGATATAACACCACCTATAATTCATTGGGTTTTAATTTGCAATTTGAATACTAAATCTTTAAAGACCCTCTTCTTTCTATTTCTTCTGGCAACAAAGCTTTATCCCCTTACAATGACAATGACATCAGATAGTGCAAATTGGAATAAAGAGAAGCAGGTTCTTGTTTTAAAGGGAAATGTTGTTTTAAAGAGGGGTTCTATTACCCTTAAGGCACCCCTTGTAAAGCTAAAGGGAGAGATTGAAAACCCAGAGAAAATTATCGCCTCGGGTGGCGTTATTGTTTCTGATAAGGAACGGAATGCGACTATTAAGGCTGAGACAATTGAGGTATTTTTAAAGGAAAAAAGGGCATATTGTAAGGGAGGGGTAAAAATTGAATATAAAGATAGAATAATCTCTGGAAAACAAGGGGTATATGAGGGCTTAAAGAACATCGCAGAGCTAAAGGGTTCTTGCACAATGATAGAGGCAGGTAGGGTATTTGAAGCAGAAACTATGAGGTATTTTATAGAAGAGGACGGTATTGAATTTGAAGGCTCTGTAAAGGGTAAAATAGAGGTTAAATGAAAGAAATAATCGTTCCACCAGATAAATCCATATCCCATAGGGCAATTTTAATTGGCTCTCTATGCAATAAGCCCATTAGGATAAAAAATCCCCTTAAAGCAGGGGATACGCTATCTACAATATCCTGCCTTTCTAATCTTGGGATAAAAATAGGCGAGAATAATAATGAAATAATTGTTTATGGAAAGAGTTGGAAAAAGCCAGAAGCCCCCCTTTACTGCGGAAACTCTGGAACAACAATGAGGCTTCTTTCTGGAATCCTTGCAGGCCTTCCTTTTGAGACAATCCTTACAGGAGACGATTCATTGAGTAAAAGGCCAATGAAGAGAATAAGAGAACCCCTTTCTATGATGGGTGCGAAATTTGTTGGTGATTATCCGCCAATTACAATAGAAGGAGGCGACCTAAAGGCTATATCATACAAGATGCCAATCTCAAGCGCTCAAGTAAAATCATCAATCCTTTTGGCAGGTCTATCTGCAAAAGGAAAAACAACCATAACAGAACCCCTTTTATCCAGAGACCATACAGAGAAAATGTTAGAATTCTTATGCGTTCCTATAAAAAGGGATGGCTTTACAATTTCCCTTGATGGGCCTTATGAAATTGAAGGAGGGCTACAAATAGAAACTCCGGGGGATTTTTCATCTGGCTCATTCTTTATTGCAGCAGCACTTATCCTTAATATGGAGATAAAAATTAAAAATATAGGGGTAAATAAGACAAGAACAGGGTTTCTTGATTGTTTAAAAAAAATGGGTGTTGGTTTTGCAATAGAAAATGAAAGAAATATTTGCAATGAACCTGTTGGCGACATTATTATAAGCCCAGGCAGGCTTTCTGGAATTGAGGTTTCATCTGATATAATTCCAATGATGATTGATGAGGTTCCTATTCTTTCTGTTTTAGCCCTATTTGCAGATGGAAAAACAATAATAAAAGGTGCAGGTGAGCTCAGGGCAAAGGAAACTGATAGGATAAAGGCAATGGTTTGTGAGCTTTCAAAGCTAGGTGCAAAGATAGAAGAATTAGATGATGGAATAATAATAGATGGTGGCTATCCATTAAAGGGAACAAAAGTTTATTCATATAAAGATCATAGAATTGCAATGGCTCTTTCTGTTTTATCACTTAATGTTTCAGGGATAGAGATTGAAGGGAAAGAATGGGCAGATATCTCATTCCCTAATTTTTATGAGATTCTTTCTTCAATAAGGTAAAAAGCCCATTTTGAAATAGCAACATAATATCAATATTTTTCTTGATTTTCTTTGCTGTTTATATTATGCTTAAAGGTATGAGGAAAGCTTTTTTGTTCTTCTTGTGTGCAACATTTTATCTTTATGGTGATGATAGAATAATTGCCTTTGTAGAAAATGAGGTAATTACCCAGAGAGAGTTTATCTTAGAAAAAAAGGATATTGAAGCAATAATTGATAACATCCTTCTTCAAAAGAAAGCAGATGAATTAGGAATTGTGGTTTCTGATAGTATGATTCTTGAGAGAATAGAGGAGGTAAAAGGTTCGTTTATCTCTCCTTCTTTGTTCAAAGAGGCTTTACAATCACAGGGAATAGATGAGGCTGGACTAAAATTAAGAATAAAAAATGATATAACACGGGCAAGGCTTATAAACCTTTTTAAGGAAAGAATAAGGATACCAGAAGATGAGCTTCTTTTAAATTTTGATAGGTATCAAAATGAGGTTTGTATTGATTTTGTTGAAGCAGAAAATGAAGAAGGTGCTCAAAAGGCATTTCTTGAGCTTACAAAGCTTGGGACAACAAGCCTGAAAATTGAAAATACAGGTTTCTTTTGTTTTCCAGAAATGCAGGAGGAATTTTCAAAGCAAGCCTTTTCCCTTGAGGGCGGAAAGATAAGTCATCCATTTAAGGTAGAAGGGAAATTTTATATCATAAGAGGGGGTGAAAAGAGAGAAACAGAAGACCTTCATTTAGCAAAAATAAGGGATGAGCTTTTCATTGAAACAATGGGAAGGGCAAAGGAAATATCAAAGGATGAAACAAGAAACGATATAGAATATGAAATTTTAAGCTTAATTGAAGAGAAGCTTAAAGAAAAAAGGCTTAAGGAATATCTTTCACAATTTATTAAAGAATTAAGAAAAGAGGCATATATTAAAATTATGAATTAGGAGAAAAAGGTACAAAGGCATAGAAGTAACGACGAAGGACGAACAAAATGGATGATGTATTAAACAAATTTATTCAATCCCTTGAGTGGAAAACAATAAAGGATACCATTGAAAAAAAATTTGGCATCCCTCCATTTATGGTTGTTGACAAAGATAGAAAGCCTGTAGAAGTTTCTGAAAAAGATAGGGTATTTTGCAGGATGATTAAAGAGAAGGAGGAGGGAAAAAGGCTATGCAGCCAAAGCTTTGTCTCAATTTCTAGTAATGTCCTTGTAAGCAAACAACCAACCGTGTTTTCCTGCCATTCAGAATTTTTAGGCTACATTATCCCTCTTCTATCAAGGGGTGAATTAGTCGGAATGATATATGGATGTCAGCTTGTTGATGAAGGAAGGGACAGCCGTTACTATGAACAGGTTTCGGCAAAATTACACCTTGATACAAAGGCATTTCTTTATACATTAAAGGGTGTTCCCACTGTTACCATAGGAGGCCTAGAGGCAGATATAAGCCTTATCTTTCAGCTTGCAAATGCCTCAATAAACCTTCTTGCAGAAAGGGTAAAATATACAGGAAAGGAGGGTGAAATAGCAAGCATTACAAGGTTCTATGAGCTATTTGAGAAATCGCGTTATCTGCTTCTTACATTAGAGCCTTCAAAGCTATATTCCTTGATTGTCAATCTTGCAGCAAAGGCAATGGATGCAGAAATCTGCTCCTTAATGATTTTAGACCCAAAGACAGATGAGTTATCAATAAAGGCATCTATAGGATTAGAGGAAGGGGTTACAAAAAGGTCATTCAAGAAAGGAACTGGCATTGTAGGATATGTATGCAAAACAGGAGAGCCTTTATTGGTTAAAGATATAACAGATGACCCAAGGTTTCATATAGAAAAAAGCCAACCAAAATACTATACAAAGTCTTTAATCTCTGCACCATTAAGGGTTGGCGATGAAATATTTGGCATATTGAATGTAAATAACAAATCATCCAGGTCAGCATTTAACGAAACAGACCTAAAAATGATTTCAATAATTGCAGGACATGCAGCCATTGCTATTAAAAATGCAGTAGAGAAAAAGGAATATAGCGAGGAAAAAGAAAAGGTAGTAAAAGAGCTTGCAAAGGATCAGGAAAACAAAGAAAGGATAGTTGTTGAAAAACAGGAGCTTATACAATCAAAAGAGAATTTAGAAAACCAATTAAAGGAAAAGGAAGAATTCATCAAAATAAGGATGGAGTTATTGGCTGAAAAGGAAAAGCACATCAAGGATAAAACAGAGCTTGAGAAAGAAAGGCAGAAGCTCAATGAGGCAATAAATAGCCTTACAAAGGAGAGGGATGAGCTAAAGACAAAGATAAAGGAGAACGAAAAATTTATTCATGAGAAGGAGGAGCTTGAGAAAAAGCTTGAGGAGACAATAAAAGAAAAGGAGGAGCTTGCCGCACAAACAGAAGAGCTTGGTATTTTGTATTCTATCTCAACAGAGGCACCAAAGATGTCAAAACCAAGGGAGATATTGTCTTGGATATTGGAGCGTATTCAGCCATTCTTTAATTACCATGCATCAGCCTACCTTTATCTTGATGAGGAAAGGCTGATTGGCGAGATAAAGCAAACCTGTTTTATAAGCGACCATTGTATAAAGTCAATTGAGGAGGATATGGAATCTTTTTGGAAGAAGAATAATCCAGAGCAAGCAGGAAAGAAGCCAGAATTCTTTACAGAAAAGGGGACAAAGGAGGAGTTATTCTGGGTTGGATTAAAGGAGTTTCAAAATGAGCTTATATTTCCCATTCTTTATGCCGATAAGGCAAAGGGGCTTTTATCTATCCATTCATTTAATAAGGAGCCATTTCCACCATTAAAAAGGAGGCTCTTAAGAATAGTCTCCCACCAGGTTTCAGAAACCCTTGAGAGGGTTGAGCTATTCGCCAAGATAAAGGAGATGGCAGAAAAGGATGAGCTTACCAAGACTTACAACTACAGGTATCTTGAGGATTATCTTTTAAAGGAGTTTTCCTATGCAGAATCATACAAAAAACCTTTGGGATTGATTATGATTGATTTTGATAAGCTAAAATATATCAACGATACATTTGGACATGCAGAGGGAAATAGGCTTATTACTACTATATCAGATATAATAAAAAAGACAATGGATGGAAAGGGTCTTATTGCCAGATTTGGTGGTGATGAATTTGCCGTTGTCCTTCCTGAGACATTACAAAATATTGCTTATGATTATGCAGAAAAGATAAGGAAAAATATTGAAAGCACACCAATGACATTTGGTGGAAAACCCCATAAGGCTACAGCAAGCCTTGGTGTAGCAGCATACCCAAACCCTGGGATTGAAACAAGCAAGGATATATTTGCTAAAGCAGACAAATGCCTCTATGCGGCAAAAGAAGCAGGGAGGAATAAGGTTATATTGTACCAACCGTAACTAATTTAGGTTGAAAGGAGATGTTTAAATGGCACAATTAAAAGAGTGAAATGTATAAATGTGAATCCTGCGATTATTCCTCATCCAAGTGGTTTGGAAGGTGCCCTGGTTGTGGAGAATGGAATACATTTTCTGAAGAGGTAGTAGAAGAATATAGAAAGGAGGAATCCCCCCTTTTATTTAAACTTCCCGAAATAGACATCAAGGAAGAAGAGAGGATAAAATCTGGAATTTCTGAGTTTGATTCTGTTCTTGGAGGAGGAATAGTTTTAGGCTCTTTAGTCCTTATTGGAGGAGACCCAGGTATTGGAAAATCAACCCTTCTTCTTCAGGCATCGGGTGAGCTTGCAAAGGAGCATAAAGTTCTTTATGTAAGTGGAGAGGAATCTGCCAGTCAGATAAAGATAAGGGCAGATAGGCTTAATACCTCATCAGAGGGTTTATACATCTCATCTTATAACAACATTACTCATATTTTAGACCAGATTGAGAAAATAGATGTTAAGGTAATTGTCATTGATTCAATCCAGGCAATATATCATCCAAGCCTACCATCTGCCCCTGGAACAGTCTCCCAAATAAAGGTTTGCACAAGCTTTCTATCTGGAATTGCAAAAAAGAGGAACATTCCAATATTCATTGTTGGTCATGTAACAAAGGAGGGTTCAATTGCAGGGCCTAAGCTCCTTGAGCATATGGTTGACACAGTGCTTTATTTTGAGGGAGATAAAAACCATATCTTTAGAATATTGCGGGCTTATAAAAATAGATTTGGTTCAACAAATGAGATAGGCGTGTTTTTGATGGAAGAAAAGGGTCTTTCTGAGGTAAAAAACCCATCCCTTGCATTCCTATCAGAAAGGCCTAAAGGTGCATCTGGCTCTGTTGTTTCCTGCACAATTGAGGGAAGCAGGCCAATCCTTATTGAAATTCAAGCCCTTGCTACGCCAACCATCTATGGAATGGCAAGACGGGATACATTGGGTGTAAATTATAACAGAATCCTCCTCCTTCTTGCTGTTTTGGAAAAGAGGATGGGATATAACCTTTCAACCTATGATCTATTCGTTAATATTGCAGGTGGCATAGGAAGCTCTGAGCCAGCAATAGACCTTGGGATATGCTCTGCTATTGTCTCATCATTTAAGGAGAAGCCGATAGATGAGAAGATAGCATTGGTAGGAGAGGTTGGCTTATCTGGTGAAATAAGGGGCATATCAAATGTAGAAAAAAGGATAGAAGAGGCATTAAAACTTGGATTTTCTTCCTGCTTTCTTCCCAAATCAAATTTAGATAAGATAAAGGAGAAGCAAATAGAGCTAATAGGTGTATCAAATATCAAAGAAACCTTTTCGGTGCTGTTTCCTTAAATGTATAGGCTTTGATAAGATGTTTTAAAATCAATTGAATTTCAAGCAAACCCCAAACAAAAAATGGTTTGCAACCTTTTTGGTAGCACAATAGAAATTCCCCAATTTTACTAAAACCTTTCATAGGGCTTAAATTTATGGTTATTGAAAAATATTAGAATAATCCTCCCCCTTTCCCCCTTTAGCGAAGCGAGAACTCTATTTTTATTGTGCTTT
>JBFMDZ010000039.1 GCA_040753555.1 bacterium | reverse complement strand
TGGTTGTATCACAACGATTCTCTCGGTTTAAGTCAGTTGCTGTAATTACCTTTGTCCCATACTTTTGGATTGATACAATAAATGATGTTGAGAATGTTCCATTAAGGTTGGGAATAACAGTAGCAATTGTTATGTGCGTTCCAAAGTCTATTTGGACAAGGGAGCCTGAGCCATAGCCGTTGCCAATTATTGTTATCCTATTTCCGACATAGCCTTTTAACGGCGTGCTAAAGATGATGTCTGGAGTAATGGTAAAGCTCCCAATGGCAAAGGTTGTGCTGGTTGGTATGCCATAAGCTGTAATCTGGGTTGTCCCACCCTGTTGGGTATTTACAAGGAATGTTGTTGAGAATGAACCGCTCGGGCTTGCAATGGTGGTTGTAATGGTTTCCTTTGTTCCAAAGTGGATATAAACTGTCTCAGATGCAGCATATCCTGATCCGGTTAATGTAATCGCATCACCAACCTTGGCTGATTGGGGAGCAACAAAAACCCTCTCGGGGATGATCATAAAGGTTGTGGTGGATAACTCACCACTAGAATCATCTTTCGCGGTGATTACAGTTGTTCCAAAGGGTTGGGTATTGATAAGAAATGAGGTTGAGAATGTGCCATTTGAGCTTGTCTTGTTAAAGTTGCCTTCAACAACACCTGATGTTCCAAAGAAAATGCTTACATCTTTTTCAGGAGGACTACCACCATACGAATACCCACTTCCCATTACAGTAACCCTGGTTATCCCAGGCTGTCCTGATAAGGGGGTAATAAAGTATATCCTTGCTTTAATCTGGAAGGTATCAGGAATAACCCCTATCTCACCACTGGTAAGCCCAGTTGCGGTTACTGTCTTTAAATTAGTATATGGTTGGGTATCCACAAGAAATGTTGCCGAGAATGTCCCATTCTCGCTGGTTATGGTTGTGGTTATGGTATAGGATGTGCCAAAGTCAATTTGTATTGTCTCTGTTCCTGTCCAGGAGCCATAGCCTGTGCCTTGAACGGTAACCACAGAAACACCAACCTGGCCAGATGATGGATATACTGAGACAAGCCTTGCCCTTACAGTAAATGCTATGGTTGCATTTTCATAGAACTCGGGCAATAAAGCCCTTGCGGTAATTGCCTTTGAGCCATAGGTCTGGGTTGAAACCAAAAATGTTATAGAAAATGTCCCATTTTCGCCTGATGGGTTTCCTGTTGTAATTGTCTTGTGTGTTCCAAAGTCAAGGTAAATAGTTGTCCCTGAGGTTCCATATCCGGTTCCTAAAACTGTAACCTCCTCTCCCACTTTTGCTTGAGCTGGAGAGATAAGGATTATCCTTCCTATTATCTTAAACGCAATCGTAGAGGCAGAAGATTCATTATCAGAAGCAGTTATTTGCTTTGAGCCAAAAACTTGGGTTGAGACAATAAATGTGGTAGAGAATGTTCCATTTAGATTTGCTGTTGTGGTTGTTATGGTATAATGCGTTCCAAAATCAATCCTTACCTCGCCATTATATCCTTCTCCAGTAACGGTTACAACACTTCCCACATAGCCTGTAGGTGGACTTACCAGGGTTATCCCTCCCTTGATGACAAATGTTGTGGTAGCAATGCCTCCCTCATAGGTTGTATTATTTGTCCTTGAGGTAATTACTGTGTTTCCCGCTGGCTGGTTATTAACAACAAATGTTGCTGAGAATGTCCCGTTTGCATTCCCTTTTGTGGTGGCAATGGTCTTTGCATTTCCAAAGTCAATGTAGACATAATTGGTAGTGCCTGTCCAGGAGCCATAGCCACAACACATCACGGTTACCACATTACCTACCAAACCACTTGCCGGGCTTAAGAGATAGATTCTTCCCTTTATGATAAATGATGTTGTTCCATAATGTAATGGATTGCCCCAAGACTGTCTTACAGTAATATCTGTTGTCCCTGCCTTCTGGGTTGAGACGGTAAATGTCCTTGAAAATGTTCCATTGTTATTATTCATTGTGGTCGTTGTTATTGTTATGTGTGTTCCAAAGTCAATGTAAATAATGGTATTTTGCGTGCCATACCCACTTCCCATAATGGTTACTGGAGAGCCTACTGTATTACTCGCTGGGCTTCTATAATAAATATAAGGCAGGATAAAGAAGGTTGAGGTGGCAATACCTGTGTCCTCCGTATTGTATGCCGTAATTACCTTTGTGCTGTAACTCTGGGTAGAGACGATAAATGTTATTGAAAATGTTCCATAACCTGCTACATCAAATCCTGAGTCGGTATTAAATAATGTCCCAAAATCAAAATATATGCGACCTGGGTTATACCCCCTTCCCTCCACGAATACACGGGTTCCCACAATCCCTGAGGAAGGGCTTACCATGGTAATATCCGAGATAATCTTAAATACCGATGTTGCCCATTCATTTGCTTCCTGGCCACTTGCGGTTATTGCTTTAGAACCATAGGTCTGGGTTGAGACAATAAAGGTGGTTGAAAATGTGCCATTGCCATATGTAACTATCCCGGCTGCGATTGTCTGATGAGAGCCAAAGTCAATCCTTATTATCTCATTTTGTGTCCCATAGCCTGTCCCTTGGACAGTTACAACCCTTCCTACAAACCAGAAGCTCGGGGAAACCATAATAATCTTTGGGGTGATAAAGAAGGTTGAGGTCAAATCTGGTATCTCTCCACCTGGCTGAGATGCTGTAATTACCTTTGTCCCATAGGTTTGGGTAGATACAATAAATGTTGCTGCTATTGTTCCTCCATTGGCTGGAAGGCTTGGAGTTGCCGTTGTAATTGTCAAATGCGTTCCAAAGTGGATATAAACTGTATCTGTAGAAGGATAGCCATCCACCTCTACCGTAACTACCCTACCAACTGGCCCAGAGCCTGGGATAACATTCTTAATTGCTCCGGTTACATTAAAACTACCGCTCTCAGTATAGGGATACGGCAATGTCATCCCTGTACTATAATCAACTGCGGTAATTGTCTTCGTTCCCATTGTAACGCCCGACACTACAAACGATTGGGCACCCCCAGCATTAAACTCTCCATTGTCAATAGTATCATAACTTACTTTAAAATTTCCATTAAAATAAATGTCGATTCTATGTGCTCCTCCTCCATGAGACCAACCCGAACCCTTAACCGTAACTGGGGTATCTGGTGGACCAGAACTTGGATAAATATATATCTGGGCACGCATGGTAAAGGCTTCTATTGATGTTTCTACATTATTATCCCAATCCCTTACCGTGATTGTCTTTGAGCTATAGGGCTGGGTGTTTATAAGAAATGTTGTGCTAAATGTTCCATTAAGACCTCCAATAACTGTGGTTATGGTATAGGATGTTCCAAAATGGATTACAATGGTTGAGCTTGAGCCATATCCTGTCCCTTCAACCGTCAATGGATAGCCAACCCTTTCAAATTGCGGGGTAACTAAAGTAATATTCAGAATAATCTTGAATATATCAGTTGTCCTTATCTGATTGGATACATTGCCAAATACAGTGATTGTTTTTGTCCCATATTCTTGGGTTGAAACAATAAAGGTTATGGAAAATGTGCCATTGAGGTTATCAATTGTCTTTGTGGTTATGGTATAATTTGTTCCAAAGTCAATCCTTATGGTCTCAGTTGTGGTTCCATACCCATCTCCAATTACGGTTACAATAGAGCCAACCACCCCACTTGTAGGCCAAACCCTTGTAATCCTTCCCACCAATGTAAATGCGGTGGTAATAAAATCAAGGGAATCCGTATCCCTTGCCGTAATTGTCTTTGAACCCCAACACTGGGTGTCTACCAGAAATGTGGTTGAAAATGTGCCATTTGAAGCTTCTGAGGCTGATGGTTGTGCTATGGTGTAGCTTGTTCCAAAGTCTATATAAACATTTCCATTATATCCCCTTCCCTCAACTGTTACAATCCCTGTTACAGTGCCTCTTGATGGAGTAATCTTTGTTATATTTCCCTGTATATTAAACCCTGATGTTGCATAGTCAGAAAGGGTCTGGTATGCAGTTATAACCCTTGTATTTCCCAGTTGGGTATTAACAATGAAGGTTGTTGAAAATGTGCCATTAGCGTTTGCCCTTGTTGATGTTATGGTTTGCTTTGTTCCAAAGTCAATGCGAACAAGTGTTCCAGAGCCATAGCCATTACCTATAACTGTAACGCCACTTTCAACCCTGCCAGAAGGTGGATTTACCAAAATGAGCTTTGGAAGAATCTTAAAGATTGTAGTGGCAGAATGACCACTTCCATCTAATGCAGTTATTATTATTGTTCCATATTGCTGGGTGTTGACAATAAATGTTGTTGAGAATGTGCCGTTTAGTATATTGGAAGCAGGGATTGATGTTATTGTCTGTTGTGTTCCAAAGTGTATTGTAACTGTGCCAGAATACCCATAACCTCCCTCAATTGTTACAATATCCCCAACATAACCTGATGCTGGAGTAAGAGAATATATCCTCTCGCTTATAGTAAATTGTGTTGTTGCTATGCCTCCATTTATATCCAATGCTGTTCGGCTAGTAATTACTGATGTTGCTGATGTCTGAGTATTTACAACAAATGTTGTTGAGAATGTGCCATTTGGTCCACCATAGCCTGTTGCAATTGTCTTTGTTGTTCCAAAATCAATGTAGACATAGGTAGAAGAAGCATAACCAGAGGCTTTAATTGTTACAATTGTTCCAATGCCGCCACCTGTTGGATTTAAGAAATAGATTTTTCCTCTTATTATAAATGTTGTTGTATCCTGTCTCAAAGCACCACTAAGGGTCTCCCTTACTGTAATTGTTGTTGACCCTGCTGGCTGGGTATTTACAAGAAAGCTCGTTGAGAATGTGCCATTGGCATTTACCTTAATTGTTGCAATTGTATAATTTGTTCCAAAGTCAACAAAGACATATTGACCTGTGGTATATGAACCATAACCATTGCCGATTAGGGTGATGTATGTTCCCACACTTGCTGAGCCTGGGTTTAATGAAATTATATCGGGCTGAATATTGTAATATCCCAAGCCAGAGTAAGCTGTGCTTGTCCCTCCTACACCCTTTGCCGTGATTATTGTTGTTCCACCTGGCTGGGTATCAACCTGAAAGCTCGTAGAAAATGTCCCATTCCCGGTTGCAATTTTTGTGGTTATGGTCGGATTTGTGCCAAATGAAATATGGATTTCCTCTCCTGCTCCATAACCTGCACCCGATACAACAACCCAATCTCCCACCTTTCCCGATTGTGGGCTTATTGAAAGGGGCTGGGGGATGATAACAAAGATTGTGGTAGCGTTCTTGCCACTATAATCATCCTTTGCTGTGATTACAGTTGAGCCAAAGGGTTGGGTATTGATAAGAAATGAGGTTGAGAATGTGCCATTTGAGCTTGTCTTGTTAAGGCCGCCTGCAACAACAATATCTGATGTTCCAAACCAAATAGATACCTCTTTATCTGGCGCACTATACCCACTTCCCATTACAGTTATCCTTACCCCCGGAGCTCCTGATAATGGCGTAAGAAAATATATCCCTGCCTTTATTTTAAATGTAGTTGTATTTTGTTGGCTACTTATAAGCCCTTTTACAGTTATTACCTTCTCGCTTGCACTATAAGGCTGGGTTGAGGCAGCAAAGGTTATGGAAAATGTCCCATTGGGAACCGCCGAGGCTGTGGTTATTGTAGGATGCGTGCCAAAGTCAATTTGGATTGTCTCAGAGCCATAGCCTGCACCGGTTATGGTAATAAATGTTCCCACCGGCCCGCTTTCCGGCTCCCTCGTTATCTTTGTAGTGATGATAAATGTAGTGGTATCAAGGCCAGCCTCTGTATCCCTTGCTGTAATTACCGTTGTTCCATAGACTTGGGAATTTACCAGAAATGTTACAGAGAATGTCCCATTTTCATTCTCTGGTGCAGTTGTGATTGTCTGGGTTTTCCCAAAGTCAATGGTAACTGTTCCCTTAAATCCAGTTCCCTCAAGGGTTATCGCAGAATCCACAGTGCCTGAAGCAGGAAATAGCAAGGAAATCTTTCTTTGGATAGTAAATATAGAGGTTGCCCATAAAGATGTATTCTCACCCAAATCCCTTGCTGTAACTACCTTTGTCCCTCCAGTTTGGGTATTGACAAAGAAGGTTACCGAGAATGTGCCATTTATGCTTGCGGTTGTTGTGGTGATTGTCTGCTTTGTGCCAAAGTCAATTTGGACTGTCCCCGTCCCATAGCCATTGCCAATCACCGTAACCGTGCTTCCTACTGTGCCTAATTGTGGATTGACGGTAATGATTTTGGAAGTGATGACAAAGGTGGAGGTGGCTAAAATATCTGTCGTATAATAATGACGACCCGTAATTACAGTTGTTCCTCCCGGCTGGGTATTAACTTTAAATGCTTTAGAAAAAGTCCCTGCATCGCTAGAATCAAAATTAACCCCCGGCCCCGGGTATAAACTTATGGGTAAAGAGGTTCCAAATCCAATTTGGGTAAGTGTCCCTGCCATATATCCTGTCCCTTCCACTGTTACTACTGTTCCAACAATCCCTGAGGGTGGAGAAACAAGGCTTATCTTTGGTCTTATAAAGAAAAGACTTGTTGCAAAATTTTCTAATGGCCCGTATGCGGTAATTACCCTTGTATCATAGGGCTGGGTATCTACAATAAATGATGTTGAGAATGTGCCATCAAGATTATCAGAAAGCGTGGTTGTTATTGTCTGGGTCTTTCCAAAGTCAATCCTTATGGTTGTATTTGTCCCATAACCACATCCAGTTACCGTTACAAAAGAGCCAACCACACCAGAGGAGGGAAAGACCAGGGTTATCTTTCCCACAATAGTAAATGCACTTGTCATTACATCCCAACTTGATAAGCCTGTATTATCTATATCGCTCATCGTGATTGTTTTTAAGCCATAGGATTGGGTATCCACAATAAAGGTTATAGTAAAGGTTGCAGAATCACTAAATACCTTTGTAGCTATGGTATAGCTTGTCCCAAAGTGAACGGTAATCGTCCCATCATAGCCCCATCCCTCAACAGTAACCTCAGAGCCTACCTTCCCGCTTGCTGGATATACCCTGGCAATCTTTCCCTGAACATTAAATGTAGAGGTTGCAAAAAGAAGGGTTGGCTTCTCAAGGTCTCTGGCGGTTATTACCCTTGTATTCCCGGGTTGAGTATTTACAATAAAGGTTGTTGAAAATGTCCCATTTGGCCCTGGAAATCCTGTGGCAATCGTCTGCGAGGTTCCAAATGCAATGGTTACTGTCCCATCTTTGCTATACCCATTTCCAATCACCGTAATTACATCCCCATACTTTCCCGACAAAGGAACAACCGTAATGATTTGGGAGAGAATGACAAAGGTGGAGGTGGCTAAAATATCTGTCGTATAATAATGACGACCCGTAATTACAGTTGTTCCTCCCGGCTGGGTATTAACTTTAAATGCTTTAGAAAAAGTCCCTGCATCGCTAGAATTAAAATTTATCCCACTGGGGTATAAACCTATGGGTAAAGAAATTCCAAATCCAATTTGGGTAAGTGTACCTGCCATATATCCTGTCCCTTCCACAGTTACTAGTGTCCCAATAATCCCTGAGACTGGAGAAACAAGGCTTATCTTTGATCTTATCCAGAATAGGGTTGTATCCTCATTCCCCGAAGGTCCAGTTACGGTAATCACCTTAGTATCATAAGGTTGAGTATTCACCAGGAAGGTTGTTGAAAATGTCCCATTTGCATTATTAAGCACAACTGTGGTTATAGTTTCCTGACTTCCAAAGCCTATCTTTATTACCGGCATAGTAGTATCCGTTCCAAATCCATTCCCTTCTATGGTTATCGTAGAGCCAACCACATCTGAAGCCGGGGTTCTAATGGTTATCCTTCCAGTGATTCTAAAGGGTGTTGTTTCAGCATATCTTACTATAGCCCCATCCAGCCACCTGGCAGTGATTGCCTTTGTTCCATAGGATTGTGTGCTTACCATAAATGTTATAGTAAATGTCCCACCATAAGCCGCAATCGTGGTTGTTATTGTCTGATGCGTTCCAAAATCAATGGTAACCATCCCACTATAACCCCTTCCTATAACTGTCACAATTGAGGAAACCGTCCCTCTATCTGGAGAGACATTAAGAATTTCAGGCAGAACATAAAAAACATTTGTTGCACGAGGGGTTCCCTCTAAAGACCAACCGCTTGCCGTGATAACATTAGACCCCCCTGGCTGGGTATCTACAATAAATGTTGCAGAGAATGTACCATTTGCATTATCAATGACTACGCTTGTAATGCTTTGGGTTATTCCAAAATGTATTGTAACCATCCCTGTCTCTGTCCCAGGAAAGCCATTGCCCATAATGGTTATCGTTGTCCCAAATGTCCCTTCGGGTGGTGCCCTAAAATATATCTTACTGGTTAAGAAAAATGTGGTTGTACTTATAATTAAAGCATTATTAATATCCCTTGCCGTAATTACCTTTGTCCCAAAGGTCTGGGTATCTACAAAAAATGTTATAGAAAATGTCCCGTTTTGATTTGGCACTGCCGTAGTTATAGCTTGGTGTGTTCCAAAGCCAATAGTTACTGTGCCTGTTTGTGTCCCAAACCCATTGCCCATAATGGTTACCAGCTCTCCTACGGGTCCTGATTGGGGATAGCAATAATAGAGGTTGGGAAGGATAAAGAAGGTTGTGGTGGCAGGAGCTTCTGTAACCGCAGGATTTACTACTCTTGCAGTAATTATTTTTGTTCCATAAGATTGAGTGCTAACAATGAAATTTGCTGTAAAAGCTCCATTGCCTCCATCGCTTCCTACCTGGGTAATAGTTTGATGGGTTCCAAAATCAATAGCTACATCATAGCCATGATTTGTTGGGTCTGTTACTGTCCCTCTTATCTCTACATTAATTCCCACACTTCCCGACCCGGGCTCTCTATACCAAATCTGAACAACCCCCTCTGCCTCCCTCGCCCAAAACACCGACGAAAGCACAAAAAGGCAGACCCCACCTGCTAGAACCGCAAGCCTCTTTCCTATACTACCTGCCTCCATTATGCTACCTTCTCCTTAATCTTCTTCATTTTATCAATCCCTTTATAATATCTGCAACAACTGGGTTCATAAGGGTAAGGGCAAGAAACATAAGGATTATTAAGAAATTCATCTTTGTATCCAAGCTTTTAATCTTTGCTTCAAGCTCTATTCTAACCACATTTATCCTTTCCTCAAATACCTTCATCTCCGCAACAAATACATCCTTTGTTATAAACTCCTTTCTTATGGCATCAAGCAACTCATCCTTTGTTGTTCTCCATGTATGCTCTATTTCATCTTGAATTACAGCCTCAAATGACCTCACAACCCTCTTTGCATCCTCTTTCCCGAAGCTTTTTTCAAATGTCTCATAAACCTCTAATGGTAATGCTACTGCCATCTAATACCTCCCTATTTTTGCCTTAAATCCACTAAACTCAAGGTTTTCTTCATTCTTTTCCATCCTTATTTCAAAAATTTAAAAAAGTCAATGGTTGTCATAATATTACCTCTACATCATCGGGAATTCTCCCTGTATATAATAAGGCTTTATCTCCCTTAAAGTTTTTTAAGCTTCTCTGAACCTCTATCCATTTTTTGCTATGAAAGATTACCTCTCCTCTTTTAATCTTTGCTTCAGAAATTACAGGTTTGGAAAGAAGGATCCATTCATCTTTGTAATTTTCTTTTATCTTCTCTATTTCCATCTCATCACCTTATTTTACCACCATTGATTTTATGATTTCTATAAACTGCCTCATTGTAGTTTCCTGGGGCAACATAATAAATTGCATCGCCACTGGTTGCAGCACTAATTGCCGCCGCAATTGTCCCATACTGGCTTGGCACATACCAATCCGCTGCTCTTGCCTCTTGGGTTAAAAAACTCAGCCCAAATACCACTAAAGCTAAAAGCTTCTTCATTTTTACCTCATTTTAAACCTCATCCTAACTTTACCATTACCTCCCTATGCCTTTCTTCTGCCCGCATATCAATTCTATCAAGAATATTTCCCAACTCTTTTCCAAGCTTTGTTAGGGCTTTATCAATAAATTCTTGCATATTTCTATTCTCAGAAGCAATAAATTCACGCATATTTTTATTTTCATCTGCAATAAATTTCTCCAGAAATTCCCGCATATTTTTATTCTCAGAAGTAATAAGTTCACGGGTAACCTTTCCATTCTGCTTTGCATATACGGCAAAGAAAATACCTAAGATAGAAGCCAATGTCCCTGCTCCGGTAACAAACAATCCCAATATCTGTAAGTATGACATTATGCTACCCTCCTCTCCATTCTTTCTAAAACAAGCATTGTATCACTATGAGTCCTTTCTATATATTTTATTGTCTCGCTATGGATTTTCTCCATCAATTCCCTTGATTTTTCGGCTTCAGAGACAATAATGTTCTGCGTCTCTTTCTGTGTTTCTCTTATAAGGTTCTGTGTCTCTCTTATAAGGTTCTGTGTCTCTTTTATAAAACTTCCTATATCTTTCACCCCTTCCTTTATATGCCTCCCATTGAAATATGCCGCAATCGCAATAAATGCACCAATAAATGTAGCAAATATAGCACCTTGGGCAATAAGTTGTAACCAGGTCATTGTTCTCTTTCCTCCTTTACCATAAACAGGGACGAAAGCACAAAAAGGCAGACTCCACCTGTTAGAACCGCAAGCCTCTTTCTAATACTACCTGCCTCCATTATGCTACCTTCTCCTTAAGCATCTGCATTCCCTCTTCTAGCCTTAAAACCCTAATTTCTATATTCTCCCACCTTTCCTTATGGATAACTGTCTTATCAAAAAATCCATCTATTCTTTTATTTGTATCACCTATCCATCTATTCATTTCATCCAGCCTTCTTATTACATCCTTTCTTATTTCTTCCACCTTTTCATCTATTTTCTCAATCCTTTCAAGCAATTCAGTTCGTGTATCCTCAATTTTTCCAAGCAATTCAGTTCGTGTATCCTCAATTTTTCCAAGCAATTCAGTTCGTGTATCCTCAATTTTTCCAAGCAATTCAGTTCGTGCATCCTCAATTTTTCCAAGCAATTCAGTTCGTGCATCCTCAATTTTTCCAAGCAATTCTGTCCTTACATCATCTATTCTTTTGTTTGTCTCATCTATCTTTCCAAGCAATTCTGTCCTTACATCATCTATTCTTTTGTTCGTATCATCTATCCTCTGATGGATATAAATAAGCTGTTGCTCAAAGGCAGTCATCCTTTGCTCCATAGCAGACATCCTTCCCGAAAACTCATCCATCCTTCCCTCAAACCTCTCCATCCTTTTTTCAATTCCATCTATTTTTGCAGAAAGCTCACCAAGCTTTGGAATCAAAATATTTGAAACTGCCTCAGTTATATCTTTAACATCCATCCTAAAACTTAACCCCCATTGAAACAATGTGCGAATCACCCAAATTTCCATAGGGTTTAAATAAATAGTCAAATGAATAGGCTAGATGCTTCACTCCAAAGCCAGCGGATATTCCCGAACCCGATGTCTTTCTTGTAGAATAGCCTAATCTTAAATTTAAGACCTTTACAAATTCCTTTTCTATTCCCAAAGAAATATAAGGGTCAGAATCATTGGGAATGGTCAATTCTCCCTTTATCTTTGCCAATAATGGGATATTATAGGATGAAGAAATATTGAAGCTTAAGGGAAGCGAAAATTTATCGTGATCATACTTTATCTTTGTTCCTAGATTCTTTAGGCTTCCTCCGACTTCTAGCCCTGGACAAAGGTTAGCTATTGCACCAAAATCAAGGGCAAAGGCACTTCCCTTTGCAGTATCAATCTTTGAGCTTATTGCCTTAAGAGCGCCGCCAAGCTTTAAGCCAAACATTTCCCTTGCATAGGAAAGCTTTGCACAAAGGTCATAGGCAGACCAGCTTCTTCCTGTCCTTGTTCCCGAATTATCGTATTCATCCATCTCGCCATAGCCAAAATAAATTATCTCTCCACCGATTACGCCGTTCTTTAATGGATAGGATACATTTGCCAACCCCTGCTTAAGGCCACTTACTTCATTTAATGGCATTGAGTACATAAAACCCGCTGACCTTCCTTTATCTACCAAAGATGCGGGATTTTCAAAAAATCCAAAGCCATCTCTTTCCAGCTTAAGAAAAGCCAATCCACTCTCCCCGGCTGTCTTTGCTAAGCAAAAACCAGCTAAAATCAAAAATGCAAATACCATTCTCATCTTGCCATTGCCTCCCTATGCCTTTCTTCTGCCCGTCTATCAATCATATTAATCTTCTTCATTTTATCAATCCCTTTATAATATCAGCCACAACAGGGTTCGTAAAGGTAAGGGCAAGGATTGTAAGGATTATCAAAAAATTCAATTTTCCATTTAGCCCTGTAATCCTTCCCTCTAATCCTCCCTTTACATTCTCTATCTTTACCTCCAATTCTAACCTTAGATTCTCTATCTTTGCCTCCAATTCTAACCTTAGATTCTCTATCTTCGCCTCCAATCCTACCTTTACATTCTCTATCTTTGCCTCAACTGCTTTCATCTCTGCAACAAACACCTGTTTCGTTATAAATTCTTCCCTTATGGCTTTAAGCAACTCATCATTCGTGGTCTTCCATTTATAATCTGTAATATCAAAAATGGTTGCTTCAAAGGATTTTACAACCTTTGTTGCATCTTCCCTACCAAAGCTTCTTTCTAATACCTCATAAACCTCTAACGGTAATGCTACTGGCATCTAAATCCCCCTAAATTCTCTAAAAGAAATCCGCCTAACATCCTTCCATTCTCCCTTGAAATATATTACCAAGAAAATACCTAACATTAAAGCCACTGTTCCTCCTCCTGCAACAATCAGTCCCAACATCTCTAAGTATGACATTATGCTACTTTCTCCTTTGATAATGTATCAATAATTAACTTTGCCTTTTGAAAGCCATCTTTTATCATATCAACACTCACTCCGCTCCTATAATAGCCAAAGATATGAAGATTTTCATAGACAGTACCCATAGCTGCCATCAGCTTTCCATTATGAGGAATCCTTCTTAATGCCTTTTCGCATTCTTTAATCCTTGCTGGAAGCTTGTCAGGGGATGTGCCAGTTGAAAGAAGCCGGCCATCAATTGCAGAAATGGCTGCTAAATATGCCATTCCTGATGCCTCCTTAACATATTTTTCATCCTTGTATCGGTCATACTCAATAGGAGATTTTGATAATGTCTCCTTTGCATTAGCAATATATCTTTTAGCATTGGAAAATGCCTCTTTCTGGTCTTTTGGTTTTAAAAAAGCCTTATGTTTAACATATTTCATTTTCAAAGAAGGATAGATTGGTGATTCAGGCCTTGGACCTAGGGTCTGTTTTTGACAATCTGGAACTAAATCAAGCTCTTCTAAAATAATTTGCCCTATCAATGCCTCGGACCTTGGTGGCCCAACAATGCAATTAGTGGTCATAAACCTTTTACCAATCTTTATGGTAACGCCTTCAGCAACAGGCCTTTCCTCCTTTCTCTCATCTGCATAAGTAACCACTACCTTGCGCAAAATCTCTAAACCAAGCTCCTCTACTACATCTTGAGGAAGGGCAAGCATCACCGCACCTGTATCAACTACTCCCTCCATCTCATAGCTTCTTATCTCATCTTTTCTTATCTTATTTTTAAGATACATATATCTATCTGCAAAATTTTCTAGCCCAACCTTTACCTTTATCTCTCCCATTTTGTCTTAAAAATCTGCCCAAGACTCATCTCTTTAAAATAAAAGAGACTGGTATTTTGCCAGTCTTTAGTTTAATCCCCCTTTTTTCACCTCCCTTTTTTTGGTGTAAAAATTCATCTTTTCTTATTTTATACAACTTTCACCTTTCTCCCCTCCCTTTCTTTCCTGCCTACAAAATCCCTTTTATTATTTATCGGCAAAAAAGAAAAAAAACTTTAGCTTTTTTTTAAATTGCAAATTTATTTTTTAAATTTACTTAAATATACAACATTTTTTACTTTCCTGTCAAGAAAAATTTTTATATCCAAAAAATATCGCATTATTTCTTCTCCTCCCAATAGGTTATTACAACATTATACTTTTCATTCCTTCCTTCAGCGATTACTTATCTCCTCTATTTAGGATAAATCTTAAACTTGCCAAGCTATCTTACAATCCCAAGCTTCCTTATATATTTTTTCTTTCCTTTCTTAAGAATGATAAAATAAACACCGGATGGAAGCTCATTTTCTGGATTATTCCAGATATGTGTTTTTATTTCCTTTATAAGCTCTCCTTTTAGGTTATAGACAAAAGCCTCGTTTATCTCATTGCTAAATACAATCTTATTGTGCCTATCTGCATAATATGGGTTTGGCCAAAAAAGGGGATAGGATGGGGTGTTTGTTTTGCTTCCAAGGATTGCAAAGATTGAAAGGTGGTCAATAAGCCCAAAGACAATATTTCTTATTGTATCAACATTGGAATCCCTTGTAAGATGCCAGCTATTATCCTTAAAGGCATATAGCCTTAATGTCTTTTCATCTATATCCCCCAGGCTTTCCTCTTGATAAGGAATCTCTACCCTAAATGAAAAGGTAAGGCTTCCCTCTATTTTTCCCGAGCTGGTTGAGACCTCAATCCCTATTCCCATTCCAATATTTCCCTCGGGAAGCTCAATTATCCCAGAAAGATTATCGTCTACATCAACATAGTAATCGTTTCCAAATGTTGATGAACCAATCTCTATGGTAATTGTTCCCACGGTGCTTGGTATACCAATCTTATGCTCAGAGGACTCATTGGCAAAGGTTATAAATTGATTGCTTACTCCAGATATTGTTCCTGTAATGGCTATAATTCTATTAAGCCCTTTATTGGGGGATTGTAATATGGTTGCTGTTCCTGTGGTGTATGTTCCATTAAGGCTTAAGCTTCCAAAAATTGTATGGGTATAGTCATCAAGGGTAATATCTGATATTAAGAATAAAGGATTTCCTTGGCTATCCTTTGCATAGAGGGTTATTAAAAATGGCTTATGGGTCAATTGATTTGGAATATCCTCAAACTCAAGGTATGGCAGGGTGGTAGCTATTGTTATGGTTGAAAATAAAGAAAGAAGCCCCTCCTTTGAGTATTCCCTTATAAGATAGGCATCGGATGTAGAAATGGTTGCCGTCCCAGGAGCTCTTGCGATAAAAGATATATTGGCGATTGTTCCTTGACCTGAAACAGGAAGGGTATTTGGCGAGAGGCCTGTGGTTATTTTTATCTCATTAGGATATAATTTCCCATTTTCCGCTACCTTAATAATAGATTAACATAAGACTAAAAAATTCTCAAGTTTTTTGCTTTAAAAACCGATATAAAGAATGTGCAGACTATTTCAGAAGATAAAATTAAGTTTTTTT
>JBFMDZ010000038.1 GCA_040753555.1 bacterium | reverse complement strand
AATATATCGGCATTTTTTCCTTTTTTTTAAAGATAAAATTTTAGTTTTTCTCTTTTTGAATAAAATAAAGTGTTAAAAACCTAGGCAGGATTTGTTTCTACAAACTTATGGGTAAGTTCCAGTTTTTATTAGTGATAAAATTTCCAGAAAGACATCATCTGGTTTTATAAGCTCCATACAATTTGGAGATACATTACAATCATTTTTGTAGCAACATAAACAATCTATTTTTGGATAAACCTTTTTACCCCTATTATAAAGATCAATCTCATTATATGATGTAGGACCGAATAAGGCAACAATCTTTTTTTCTAAAGCACAAGCTATATGAAGGCAAAGGGTGTCTCCTGTTATAAGAATATCACAAAGGGATACCAATGCCCCAAATTCCCTTATTGTATTATCACAACCTGTATCAATTACATTAGGACACATTTCCTTTAGATACCTATTTCTCTCTACTTCCTTAAGTCCACCCAAGAGGAGAATTTTTGAATTTTCTATATTTTTCTCAATAAGATTGATAAGCCCAATAAAACCATCCCTTGTCCATTTCTTATTCTTCCACCTTCCTCCTGCCCCTGTATTTAAGCCAATAATTAAGCCAGAAAGGTTATTCTTTTTTGCAAAGGATAGAGCAAATTCCCTTTCTTGTCTCTCTAAACTAAAGATAATCTCATAAGAATAAGGCTTTAATTTACAGATATCCAGTATAATCTCCTGATATGTCCTTGAATTCGCCCTTTTTACATCATCAAAAATTCCCATTTCATACCATTCCTCTGCCTCTTTATTAAAGGGATAGACAAAGCCTTTATTATCATATCCAAATCCCAATTTTTCTTTTGCACAAGCCAAGGTTGCTATTTGAGCACCTAATGGAGAAGAATCAAGGGATAAAAGCACATCATAGCCTTCTGATTTAAGCTTGATATAAGACAAAAGCGATACATCCAAGAGGCAATCAATATAATGGTTATTCTTGAATAATTCAAATGAATTCCTTTTTGTTATCCATGTAATATAAGAATTTGGATATTTTTCCTTTAGCCCCTGTAAGATACAGGTTGTCCTTAAGACATCACCTGGTGCATCAAGCTTAATTATCAATATCTTAAATTTTATTGGAGAATAATGCTTACAGGTTTTACAATGAACACCTTGTTCTTTATGGAAAAAGCAGGGTATATCACCTTTGAAATATCGGCAATCTTGTTTTATATTATAATTCACTTACATCAAAAACAGGTCCGTCCTTGCATACCTTTTTATAGCCATTTTTTGTCTTATAAGCACAGCCAAGGCAGGCACCAACACCACAAGCAATGATGCTTTCAACAGAAATCTGACAGGGAATATTCTTTTCTTTTGCTATTTTTATAACACTATCAAGCATTTTTGAAGGACCACAAGCGTATAAGATAAAGTCTATAGAGTCTATAGAGTCTAAAAAAAGGTCTGTGATAAAACCATGATAACCAAGGCTTCCATCATCGGTTGAAACTAGAGGCTCAATTTTACATTTTCTAAAATCATCAACACACAGAAGGGAGTCTTTTGTCTTTGCACCAATAAGAATTTTGGGATTTCTACATCTTAAAGCAAGCTCAAAAAGTGGAGCAATTCCTATACCTCCGCCAATAATGATGGATTGTTTCTTCATAATTTTAAACCCATTTCCACAAGGACCTATAATATCCAAAATATCACCCCTTTTAAGATTACTTAAAAATTCTGTTCCAAAGCCTTTTTTTTCAAATAAAATTTCAAATCCATCTTCTAATTTTCTATGGAGGGAAAATGGTCTTCTCAATCTAAAGGTATTATCATTTGCACATTTGATATGAAAGAATTGACCAGGGTTTGCTTCTATATCTGCCAAGATGGCCATTTTGAAATAGGAGGGAGCAATCTCTTTGCAATATCCAATCTTTGCCTTAAATAATTGCATCTTGCATTTTAATAAATTTTACCTCAATTTTGCATTTTGACTTTTGAATTTTTGTATATGTTTAGCTTCTCTTTAGAACCCTTTGAATTAACCACAAATTAGCACTAATAAGAACACTAATAAACACGAATAATTTTTTTGTAATTTGTGTCAATTCGTGTTTCATTCGTGTCCATTCGTGGTTCCTTCTTTTATAAAGCTAAACACATACGAATTTTTTATGTCCCCAACGGGATTTGAACCCGTGCTACGGGCTTGAAAGGCCCGTGACCTAACCGCTAGTCGATGGGGACATTGTAATTAATAATCCTTTGATATTATACCAAAAATATCAAAAAAAGAAAATGTTTGATTTTTGGCAAAGCAAAATACAGATTCTTTCAAAAGTGTGCTTGGAGGCACTGAAAAATGGGAAATATTCAATTATACTTAATTAGAAGGGATGAAAAAAGAAAAAGGATATTCTCCCCTTCCTTAAAATTCATCCCTTCTTTTTTTAAAGAAATCCATATTGGGAATTTTTTTCTCTATCATATAATCCCTTATCCCATCTATTATTTTTATACAAGACAAGGGGTCAATAAAATTTGCTGTTCCAATCTGGATGCAGGATGCACCTGCCAGGAAGAACTCAATAGCATCCCCTGTATTACTTATCCCACCAATGCCAATTATAGGAATTGAAACAGAATTATAAGCCTCCCAGACCATCCTTAAGGCAACAGGCTTTATGCAAGGGCCAGAAAGACCTCCAAATATCACAGGCTTTTGTTTTTCAACATCTATCGCCAAGCCTTTTATTGTATTGATAAGGGAAATAGCATCAGCACCACTATCTTCGCAAGCCTTTGCAATAGGTTTTATAAAAGAGACATTCGGCGTAAGCTTTACAATTATTGTAAGATTTGTTGCTTTTCTTATTTTTGAAACCAAAGAGAACACAACATCTGGCTCTTGTCCAAACTCAATCCCCCCCTTAGCTACATTTGGACAGGATATATTTACCTCAAGCCCAGAAACCTCCTTGTTAAGGATTTTAGCAAGCTCCTCATACTCCTCTATAGATTCTCCTGCAATATTTGCAATAATGGGGATGTTATATCTTTTAAGCCTTGGAAGGGTCTCCTTTAAAAATACATCTATCCCTGGATTCTCAAGGCCTATGCTATTTAAAAGACCAAATCTTGTCTCAAATATCCTTGGAGGCTTATTTCCCTCTTTTGGCTTCAGGGTTATTCCCTTTGTAATTATTGCACCAAGTTTATCAATGGGGACTATATCTTCGTATTCTATTCCAAATGTCCCTGATGCAGGGATAACAGGGTTTTTTAGGGTAATATTCCCTATCTTAACAGATAGCTCTATCTCGTATATATTCATCTCTTCTATTTTCATTCCTCCTATTTATATCACAATCACAGTCATCTTTTTGGTTTTTAGTCTGTTCACAATTCTTCCTGTGTTAACCCTGCAGACTCGCGTGCTTGACGAAGGATTATTCCAATCTTAAATTGCTCATAACCCTCTTCAAACCCCCTGGCAAATTCTTTATCCCTTTTCTTCCTTTCCCTTATATATCTTTTTAAATCACTCATTCTAACCTCCTGTTTAAAAAATCTCTTTTATAAGCCTTTGTTTCTATTTCGGATTTTAGAACCCCATGGGTTAGCACAACCACAGAATTCTCTACAAGAAAACAAAATATGCGATAGGCATTTGAACCAAATGTAATTCTTACTTCCCAAATATCCTCTTTTAGTTTCTTAAAATATGAGGATGGAACAAAATCTAAATCTTCCAATAGACTTAACACCCATACTTTTGGACAACCTTTCCTGGCAGAGAATCAAGAAAATCTTGTATTGGACATTTCCCATCCCTGGTTTTATAAAAGATAATACTTTTTCTCATAATACTATGTTAACCTGTATGTTAACCCTTGTCAAGCTTTAAAAATTTATCCTTTCTATTACCTTTAAACCTTTTATATAGGAACTTTAGACAAATTGATTTTTGATTTGTAGTTTTGAGTTTTCTAGTTTTGACTTTTGAGTTTTTTTAGAGAATAGCTCCCTCATTGGTGTAAATAATTCCGTATATGTTGCAAAAGTTCAGTATTAAGAATTTTTGCTCATAAGTTTTAGTAAAAAAACCTTAATCTTTGGTATCTATTCAGTTCTATTTTTGACAGGATGAACAGGATTAACGGGATTGGGTTTTCCTGTTTAGGCAGTTTCCCTCACCTTTCGCTTTACTTCAACCTTTCTCATAAACTGATTCTAAGAACCCAAATCCCATGGTATTATAGACACAATAAGCATTTTCTCCGTCAATTCCTTTTTTGCAACAAAGATGCTTTGTTATTTATTCCAAAAGCAGTTAAAAGTGTCTTATCCTCTCTCTAATATAATCCTTTTTCTTTTTCTATGAAATGCCTGCATACCTAAATGCCTCCGCAAGCCTTGGCTTCTTCAGGGCAAATTCTTTGAGTGCTTTCTCAAGAGATTCTTCTTTCTTTTCCAAAGCCTCTACCCTCTTTACAGCAGGGGCAAGGGCTGTCCTTCTATCCCATAAAACAAAACCAATCAATCCAAACATACCAGCCAAAATTACATAAAGAAGACCCCTTAAATCATCTATCTGCCTCTGAATACTTTTCTGTCCTTCCTCCAGCCTGGTAATTCTTACATCCATATTATTTATCTTTCCCTCCACCCTTTCCATTCTTATTTCCAGCTTCTCCAGCTTCTCTAAAATCTGTCTGTTGGTAACATCTTGTGAAAAGCCATTGCTAAACAGCCCAAGAAAGAAAAATCCTAGAATTGCAAAATGTATCTTTTGCATCATTTTAAAATTTTATCTACACAAAGCATTTTTCATCAAGAAATTTTCATTTTTCCAAATACTTTTTTAAAAACTTTCCTGTATATGAAGCCTTTGTTGAGATTATCTCCTCCGGAATACCAGCAGCGACAACATAGCCACCCTCATCCCCTCCCTCTGGGCCTAGGTCAATGATGTAATCGGCTGTTTTTATGACCTCCATAATAAAAACTAAAAATTTAAAACTAAAAATGCAAAACTAAAAAATGATCTAGGTCGAAGGGCTTAGGAAGAGTTAAGGAGAAAAGATGGACCCCCTTGAGATAAGACCCTTGAGCAATTAGTTTTAAGTTTTTCAAAGAAGTTTGCAAAGAAAGCTCATAAGTTTACTTCATTATTAGACAGGACAAGGGTTCTCTACCATCACCTTTTCAAAGGCTTGAATAAAAACCTGGTGAATATCTGCTTTCTTTGAGGCAGATAATATCTCAATCCCTACAATATTACCACCTTCATCATAATCCATAATAATATCTTTATTTATTTCGTCTGTGTTTTCTATGTCAGTCTCTTTTAACCTGATATAAAGGGCATCAGCATCCTGTGAATAATGTATCCTCATTTTACCCCCTTTTATAATACTTTCTTATCTTTTTTGTAAGATATGCTGTTATAAGAGTAGTTTCCTCTGTTACTACCCTAATAAGTTTATCCCCTATTATCTTTTGATAGACCTTTCGGTTTATCCCTTCATCTACAATTTCATCGGGATTATTGATTGCCATCTCTACCAATTCCTTTGATATTTTTCTCTCCCCCAACTGGATTTTGATATGCTCTGTCCATTTCCAATCCATTTATATTTTAAGACTATTTTATACAATCCTTTTTCTTAAAGTCAATATTTTTCGTTTTTTCTTTTATTACACTCTGAATAGTTACTCCAAAAGCAGTTAAAAGTGGTCTTATTCCTCTCTCTCTCTCTCTGAACTACACCTTTCTTTATTCATTGTAAATTTTTTAGCCATTGGTTTTTCCTTTTGACAGGGTTTCAATGATAAATTTTGCATTCTTAAATCCTGCCTTTATCATATCTGTATTAACTCCACCCTGGTAATAACCAAAGATATGAAGGTTTTCGTAGACATTAGCCATTGCAGAAATTAGTTTACCATTGTGTGGAATTTTATGCAAGGATTTTTCATATTCCTCAATTTTTGTTGGAAGCTTATCTTTTGGTGTGCCTATTTTTAGAAGATAGCCATCTATTGCTGAAAGTGCTGCTACATAGCCCATTGCTGATGCCTCCTTTACATATTTTTCATCCTTGTAGCGGTCATATTCAATAGGAGATTTTGATAATGTCTCCTTGGCATTTGTAAAATATCTCTTGGCATTGGAAAATGCACTCTCTGGGTTTTTTGGTTTGAGAAAAACCTTTTTAGCCATTTTTACCCTTTAGTAGATACAAAAAATTTACCCTAATAAATTAGATTTCGTCAAGAAAAATTTTCATTTTTCCAAATACTTTTTCAAAAACCTTCCTGTATATGAGCTATTGTTTAAAGCAAAAAAAACCAATTTTATTTCAGTATAGCACGAACCTCATCTATAATATCCCTGGATAGCCCTCCATTAGTTCTATCCTGGAAAATTAGGGCTTCGTTGTATGAAACCTTGCCGCAAAGGGGAAGATTACCCAAATTTTCCTTAATTATTCTTAAATCATCGTCATCTCTTATTTTGTTTGCAATTGCCATTATATTTTTAATCCCAAGACCCAATGCCAATTCTTTTATTGTTTCTGCTGATTTTATGCTTCTTATACCTGGCTCTATAACAATCAATAAAACATTACAGCCCTTTGCTGTTTGCCTTGAAAGGTGTTCAATCCCTGCCTCCATATCCATAATAACAATAGCATCTTCCAAAAGAACCCTTGAAATTATTTCCCTTAAAAACCTATTTTCTGGGCAAAAACACCCCTCCTTCTTTACTCCTCCCATTACGATAAGCCTTATATTTCCAATCTTTATAGCTATTTTATCAATAATATCAGAAACATCTGGGTTTAGCCTGAAAAATCCCTCCTTCCCAACACGCTCTTCTATTAAATCCTTCATTGAGGATAATGGTTTTATTTTTAAAGCCTCATCCCTTGGAATACCCAAAGCTAAAGCAAGGTCAGAATCTGGGTCGCAATCAATTGCCAAAACCCTGTTTTTTTCTGCATAAATATGGGCAAGACAAGATGCAATGGTTGTCTTTCCCGAACCACCCTTACCCGATATTGCTATTTTCATTTTTGTAAAAAGAAAGCATTGTTTCGCCAAAGGATTTCTGCCTTTCTAAAATTAAATTGCCAATCTTTTTTTCTACTTCCTCTTTCTTATGATGCTGGGCTATGATTATTCCATTATCTTTTAAGAGGGCTTTTTTATCTATTAGATAAATTGTTTTATTTACAAGAAAATCTTTGTATGGTGGACCAAGGAATATGATGTCAAATGCCTCTTTCAGCCTCAAAGAAAAAACATTTGCTGTAATGACCCTTGCATTATCCATTTTGAGATTCTCTAATGCCTCTCTTATCTTACTTGCCTGGGTTTTATCCCTTTCCACAAAGACACAATAGCTTGCCTTTTTTGATAAAGCTGTAATCCCACAAGAGCCTGTTCCTGCATAAAGGTCAAGGAAATATGTACCGTTTAGCCTATCTTGTAGTGACGAAAATAGGGATTTTTTAACCTTCGCAAGGATTGGCCTGGTTTTTATTCCTGGCTTTGGGATTTGCATAGTTTAGTTAAAGATATAGTAAGCCCAATGGCTTTTTCGGCTAACTCCTCATCCAATGAGCCTAACCCACAGGATGGCGTTATCAAAAATCCATTTTGAGAAATAGCAAAATTAAGCCTTTCCTTAAGCGTTTTTTCATTATTGTTTAAAACCTCATCCGATGCAGGAACAATGCCCCAAGCAAGAATTCTTTCTTTTATAAATTCATAGAGCAAATCCTTATAAAGAAAAAGGCTATCCTTAAAATTATATGCATCAAAATTCAGAATATCAATATCCAATCCTAATAAGATAGACCAATCCGTGTTTCCACAGCAATGGATACCTGTAATTATACCTTTTTCTTTAAGGGGGTCTATTATTTTGGAAAGCCAGGTAATCACATCATCCCTTGAAATAGGGATAACAGATGAACCAAAGCTTGCAAGGTATGGTTCATCAATAAAAATAATAGGTGTGCCAAATTTCTTTAATCTCTCATTCTGCCATAATGCCTTTTGCAATAAACCAGAGATAATGGCATCAAATAGCCCTTTGTGATAGATAATAGGCTTTCCATTTTCATCATAAACAGAAAGACCAAAGCTTATAGGGCCTGTAATTTGACCCTTTATGTAGGAAGAATATGGCTTTGCATCAAGGAAGGAATAAAAGCCACAAGAAAATTCCTTTGATATTTTAAAATATTCAAGGTCTTGCTCTAAAAATTTCTCATAAAACCTTGTAAGCTCATCCTCTATGTTTGAAAGCGAAAAATAGATTTCCCTTTTTACACTATCATATTGGACACAAGGAAGGCATTCGCTAAATTGGCAATACATATTCTCACGCCAGGAAGCCTTTGGAAGCTGTGGCCAAACAGGAATATCAAGGGATAAAGAAAGGGAAATAGCCTTTTCTATATCTTTATGTGGAAAGCTTCCTATGGCTGTAGAAAATATGTCCTTTATCAATTATTCTACAAAGAAAGAAGAAACCCAGCCTGTCCTTCCATCGGGAAGCAAAACCTTTATATACCATTTCTTGGAGGAAATAGCAATAAGCTTTGTTCCCTTATCTAGCTTTGTAATAACATTCTTTCCAGGGTATGACCAGATTGTTACATTATCCCTTGTTATTACAACGTATTTCTCTGGTTCTACCTCTTTTGGTTTTGGAAAGACCTTTTTTGCCTTTTGCTTTTCTTCTGGAATGGAAACTGTAATCTCTGGAATGTGGTCTGTGGGTGGAGCGTGAACTATCTCAGAAGGAGTAGAAACCCTAAATATATCAACATTACCATTCCTTAATGATGAGAAATAAATAAAGCCATCACTTGACCAGAAGGGAAAGAGGCAAACGCCACAATCCCCTGTTATCTTTATATCATTTCTTCCCCCAATATCAACAGACCTTATATCCATTTTCAAATTCTTTATACCACCAATTGTTTTGTATCCAAATTTCATCTTTCCCTTTGTGCAACCGCTATAAACCATCCTTTCTCCAGAGGGAGAGAGGGATGGAAATAGGCAATTAAATTCTTCATTGTGGAAAATAAGTCTGCAATTACCTCCATCTATATCTATCATCCATATATCTATATCCTCTCCATTTTGCCTATTAAAAATCATCCTTTCTCCATCTGGTGAGAACCTTGCAAAGAACCCTTTTGTTATCTCTGTAATTAAGCCTGTTTTTAGGGAAATAGCCATTATGACAGGATTTTTATCTTCTTTCAAAGATGTAAAGATAATTTTACCTCCATCACAAGAAAATGAGGGAAAAATCTCATTTTTGTCCTTATCAAATGTAATCTGGGTTATTTCACCACCCTTCAAGGTATCAATTACAAAAATATCAAAGCTACCAAACCTATTTGATGAAAAACACATTTTAGAGCCATCTGGAGAAAAGCAGGGCCATAAATCATCTTCTTTTCCAAATGTCCTCTGAATTATTGCCTTCTCATTTATATCTTTAATATAGAGGTCAAAGTTTCCCTCCTTGTTTCCCGAAAATGCTATACATTTGCCATTTGGCGAGACGCTACAGAAATTATCAATTGCTTTATCATCTGTAATCCTTGTTAAAGGAGGCGAAATGAAATTAGATGGCTCTTCATAAGGCTCCTCACAACCCATTAGAAAGTAAGAAGTAATAAGAAGTAAGAAATAAGAAATAAGAGGAAAATTTTTGTTTCTTGTCTTCTGTTTTCTGTTTTTCATTCTTCAGCCGCTATCCTAAAGATGTTAATGTTAAAATTATTCTTGCCATTTCTGAGGGAGGAAAAATATATGTAATTGTCTTGTGACCATACAGGAAATCCATCTGGTCCTATGTCCTCTGTAATCTTGGTATCACCTGTTCCATCTATGTTTATTATCCTAATGTCAATTGGGGTGTATTTACAAAGGCCTAAAAATTCTTCGCATCCTGTTTCCTTGCTTCCTGTTACATAGACAATTTTTCTTCCATCAGGTGAGAATTGCGGAGAAAGACAAGAAAGATTGTCGTATTGGACAATCTCTTTTAAAAGATAGGTGGACATCTCAAGCATCCAAATCTTGCCATCCTTTTGAAATACTATTTTATCCCCCTTTGGTGAAAATTTAGGGTATAGCCCGGATACTAGCTCTGTTATTAACCCTGTTTTAAGGTCAACAAGGGAAATAATGCCTTTGCCTGAGAATAGCTTACAGAAAACAAGCATCTTTCCATCAGGAGAAAAATCAGGTGATACTTCATTAGAGCCATTGTCAAATGTAATTTGCTGGATATTGCCGCTTTTAAATGCATCAATGATAAAGATGTCATAGCTACCAAATCTATTTGATGAAAATGCAATTTTTTGGCCATCCTTTGAGAATGCAGGAAAAAGTTCATTTTCTTCTCCCTGCGTCCTTTGTATCAAGGTATTTTCTTTATTGTCTTTTATGTATATATCAAAATTTCCTAATAGATTTGAGGAAAATGCCAGCCATCTTTCAGTAAATAAACAAGGAAAGGTATTCATTCCGTCGGAATATGTAATCTGGGTTAAAACCCTTGTTGGCTGTTTATATTCGGGCATTTTTTCTTTACACCCAACGATCAACAGGCAGATAAAGAAAAAACTTAAATTTTTCATTTACTTTAATTTTACCTTAACACCTTAAGATTTGTCAATAAATTTCTTGCTTTCGGACAAAACAGAATAAGTTCTATCCAGAACATCATTAAGTTCCTCCTCTTTTATGGATAAGGGTAAAAAAAGATAGACGATATTCCCTAATGGTCTTAAGATAAGACCATTTTCAAGCCCTTTTTTATAAACCTCAAACCCTATTCTTTTATTAGAAGGAAATGGTTTTTTTGTTTTCTTGTCAGAAACAAGCTCAAAAGCACCAATTAGCCCAATGAACCTTACATCGCCAACAAGGGAAAGGTTTCTAAACCTTTCTAAATTTTTGTGGAATTGAGGAATTATATTTTCTATTCTTTGTAATGTCTTTTCTTCCTCAAAAATTTTAAGGCTTTCTAGGGCAATTCTTGTTGATATAGGGTTTGCTGTGTATGTATGGCCATGAAAAAAGGTCTTTTTGTAATCCCCATAGAATGCCTGATAAATCTCATTTGTTGTCAGGGTTGCTCCTAATGGAAGCCATCCAGAGGTTATTCCCTTTGAAAGGCAAAGGAAATCAGGAGAGATATTGACATAATCAGAAGCAAACATCTTTCCTGTCCTTCCAAATCCTGTTGCAACCTCATCTAAAATGAGATGAACATTGTATTTTTTGCAAAGATTTTCTATCATTTCCAGATATTCCTTTGGGTAGACTATAATTCCACCTGCTCCCAATACCAATGGCTCAATAATTACCCCACATATTTTGGATGCTTTTTGTTCCAGGATTTTTTCCATAGAGCCAATACAAGAAATATTGCAGGATTCCCTTGTTAGTCCATTTGGGCATCTATAGCAATATGGCGATTTTGCCCTGTATGAGCTAAAAAGCAAGGATTTGAATGCACTATTAAATACATTTGAGATGCTCATCGCACCCATTGTATCTCCATGGTAGCCCAAATCAAGGGATAAAAATGAGCTTTTCTCTTTACAGCCTAAATTTTTCCAATATTTAAACGACATTTTAAGGGCTGTCTCAATTGATGTTGAGCCATTATCTGAAAAGAAAACCTTTGTAAGGCTTTTTGGTGTAATCAAGATAAGCCTTTCGGCAAGAGCAATGGCATTTTTATGGGTAAATCCTGCAAATAGAATATGGTCTAATTTCTCAATTTGCTCCTTAATTGCAGAGATTATTCTGGGATGGCAATGTCCATGGACATTACACCACCAGCTTGCAATTGTATCATAATAGACATTTCCAGAAATATCATAGAGCTTTACACCTTCTGCCCTTTCTATCAATATGGGAGGAAGCTCTTCACAATCCTTCATCTGTGTATATGGATGCCAGATGTATTTTAGGTCATTTTCAATTAAGTTCATTGTATCCGACAATCCCATTAGAAAATTAGTTTGACTTAAAGATAAAAATAGATTATACTAAAGATAGGTTTTAAAGGCAATGAAAGAAGATAAAAAATTTATATATATGTTTAAAGTTGAAAGTTTAGTGTTTAGTGATATTTTATTAAATTTTGTTAAACAAAGCTCACTAAACGCATACAAATTTCCTGCCTTTGAACCCTAAATTTTTTTAAAGGAGGTTCAACAATTATGAATAGCATTTATATCTACATCATTATTGCTATATCTGCATCTTTATTGGGAATTTTAATTGGATACATTATAAGGAAGGCTTATGAGAAAATAACAAAAAAAGAGGCGCAGAAAGAGGCAGAAAGGATAATAGAGGATGCAAAAAAAGAGTCTATTTCTCTAAAGGAAAAGCTACAATTAGAGGCAAAAGAGACGCTCCATAAAGAAAGAATTGAGCTTGAAAAGGAAAATAAAAGGGAGAAGGCAAATCTTACAAGGCAAGAAGAAAGGGTAAAAAGGAGGGAGCAGGATCTTGATAGAAGGCAGGATGGAATAAGAAGGCAGGAAGAAAGGCTAAAAAGGGAAGAGGAAAATTTAAAGAAAAGGGAGACAGAAATTCAAGAGACAAAAAAAGAAGAGCTTAAGAAGCTTGAAGAAATTTCCAATATGAGCATTGATGAGGTAAAAAAGATGCTTATTGCTGAGGTGGAGCAGGAGGCAAGGTATGAATCGGCAAAGATAATAAAGAAAGTAGAAGATGAAACAAGGGAAGAGGCGGAAAGGAAGGCTTGCGAAATATTAGCAGAATCAATTGGTAGGCTTGCCTCTTCCTATGTTGCAGAAAATACCATCTCCACGGTTTCTCTCTCATCAGAGGATATGAAGGGAAGGGTTATTGGAAGGGAGGGAAGGAATATTAAAACATTTGAATTGGTAACAGGGACAGAGGTAATTATTGATGATACGCCTGATGTTGTTACCATTTCATCTTTTGATCCTGTAAGAAGGGAGATAGCAAGGGTTTCTCTGGAAAGGCTAATAGCTGATGGAAGAATCCACCCAGGAAGAATAGAGGAAGTAGTAGGTAGGGTAAAGGAGGAGATAGAGGGAATAATGAAGGAAGAGGCTAAATCTGTTGCCTTAAGCCTTGGGATTCATAATCTTACACCAAGGGAGATGGAATTGCTTGGAAGGCTTAAGTATAGAACAAGCTATGGCCAAAATGTTTTACAGCATAGCATTGAGGTCGTTCATATAGCCTCTATAATGGCTTCTGAGCTTGGGATAAAGGATTTGAGGCTTGTTAAAAGAGCCTCCCTTCTTCATGACATTGGAAAGGCTGTTCCTTCAAAAGAAGAGGGCTCCCATATTGAAATAGCAGAAGGGATTTTAAAGCAGGCAGGGGAAGACGAGCTTCTTATCAATGCTGTTGTTGCTCACCATGGACATTTTCCTTTTAAAAGCATTGAGGCTGTTCTTGTTCAAGCTGCTGATGCTGTCTCTGCTTCTAGGCCAGGGGCTAGAAGGGATACTATTGAGGCATATATAAAGAGGCTTGAAAAGCTGGAAGAGGTAGCAAATAGCTTTTCCGGCGTAGAAAAGGCTTATGCTATCCAGGCAGGAAGGGAGATGAGGGTTATTGTTAAATCAGAGGAGATAGATGATGTAAAAACCTTTGGTTTGGCAAAGGATATAGCAAAGAAGATACAGGAAGAGCTTGAATACCCTGGATTAGTAAAGGTAAATGTAATCCGCGAAATCAGGGCTGTGGAATATGCGAAATAAAAGTGTATAGTGTATGGAAGACACTAAAACAAAGTCCATAATTGAGGCATTGATATTCTCGCAAGAAAACTCCTTATCAGAAAAGATGCTTGCAAAAATCCTTGAAAAGAAAGAGGATATTATAAAATCCGCAATTTATGAATTAAAAGAGGATTTTAAAGATAGGGCTATTGAGCTTACAAATATCGCCGGTGGATGGAAATTTCAGACAAAAAAAGAATTTTTCCCCTGGATAGAAAAGCTTTCTCCTTCCAAGAAAACAAAATTGTCAAAGCAAGCCCTTGTTACATTAGCCATTATTGCCTATAATCAGCCCATAACAAAGCAAGAGATAGAGAGAATAAGGGGCGTAGATTCATCTGGTGCGATACATAGCCTTCTTGATTGCGAATTTGTTGAGATAGCTGGAGTAAAGAAAGCTCCGGGAAATCCATTTCTCTACAGGACAACAAAGAAATTCCTTTTAAGCACAGGCCTTCCTGATATATCAGCCCTTCCAAAGATAGAATGATTGCGAAATGCGGAATTTAGAATGTGGATTTTTACAAACTTTGTGCCTTTGTGCCTTTGTGCCTTTGTGCCTTCTTATTCCATCCCTTTTGTTCTCTGCTCCAAGCCTTTATAATAGAAAACAATGTGAAGAAAAAAGGATAGAAACAAAGGCACTTCCTCCATCTGGAACGATTTCAGTAATATTTTTAAGGATAGAGTTTTCGGATGTTAAATTCACAAAGGATAGCGATTATTTTAAAAATCTTGCAGAAAGAATGAATACCTATTACCAGAATGTTTCCTATGGAAAATTAGCCCTTTCTTGCAGCATTACAACAACCTTTGCTTTAACAGAGACAATGGGTTATTATGGCAAGGGAAAGTAGGAAGACTTAACAAACCTAAAGAATGATGCAATAGCAATAAGTGGGATTGATTTTTCTCCTTATCATGCAATTATGATTCTCCATTCACAAGCTGGAGAGGAAACGACAATAAACGACTTTGATCAAATTTATTCCCGAAATTTTGGAACAATTTCAGTCATCCCCGAGATAGAGAATTTTGGGATATCAGCCTTTGGTGTATGGTGTCATGAGTTTGCCCATCAGCTTGGATTGCCTGATATGAATCCCAATGCTGGACCTTGGTCTTTAATGGATATAGGGTGCTATAATGGTCAGGGTGATTATCCAGCCTGGCCAGATCCATATTCCAGGATTAACCTTGGATGGACAGATTCAACAATTGCGACAACAATAGCCATTAACCCAAGATTAAACCACCCTGTTTATCAGCTTGGAATTCTTGGCGTAGAATGCTTCCTGGTTGAAAAGAGGGATGAAGCTGGTCTTCCTGGCAGGGGATTTCTTGTTTGGCACTATCAAGGACTTTTGAATAATCTTACCAACCTTGCCATTCTCCAAGCAGATGGAGGAAATTTAGGAGATTCAGGCGACCCATTCCCAGGCTCAACAGGGAATTCTCTTTTAGATGATTACACAAATCCATCCTTAAGATACTTTAATGGAAGCTTATCAGGCTTTAGAATAGAATTTTTAATCTCCCATATCACAAAAGGTAAGGTTTTTCCAAATCCAATAAATTTAAATCAAACAAAGAGGGTATTCTTTGAAGTAGAAAGGGGAGGAGAGGTTTATATTTACAACATCAAGGGAGAAAATATAAAATATTTATTAGACTCTCAGAACATAGGAAGGATATATTGGGATATTGAAAATGTAGCCTCAGGGGTTTATATTTTTATGGTAGCTGACAAAGAGGGAAACAAGTCTTATGGCAAGCTTGGGGTTATAAAATAATTGGTAACTACTCACCTTTTTAACTAAATCTGTCTTAATTGCGAACATTGGCTTATCTTTTGCAAACCTTAAGCAGACCACAGACTACAGACCTTAAGACAATAGACCAAAATAAGAAAAAGGTCTGATG
>JBFMDZ010000037.1 GCA_040753555.1 bacterium | reverse complement strand
TCATATTCTCCTGTAAAATGAAAGCTGGTTAAGTCCCAATGTATTTGTTTTAGAGGAATATTAAAGGTTTTAGCAACATTAAGGGCTATTTCGCTCTTGATAACCCCTAAAGAAGGATGGATAGCATCTAATGTTTTGGCTCATCACGGATTATGGTGATGAGAATAGGGTTTAAAGATTATATGTGTTTAACTAAAGCTAAATATACAATTGAGCTTCTTTGTTAAAAAAGATAAGCATACAATTATTTTTGCACCATATTATGCGAAGAGCCGAATCTTTCTCTCTGGTCTTTTCGCAATCTGTTGAATTTAAATTCAATCTCTGATGGCAATTTCATCTCTCGTTTTAATAGTTGAATCCTCTGGTCGCAAGCAACTGCCTCATCAGGTTCCTCAAAAATGACTAACGCAACAGTAAAAAATTGACTTGACCCTTGTTCAGTTTTAAATCCTGAATCACCTGATTCATCAACAAAGACTAACATTCCACCATAATCTTCTTCGCCAATATTGTCTCTCCTGCCAGATTATCCTGCACCTTGCAGGCAATGGTGTATTCACCCTCTTTGTCAAATTTATGCTTTACAGTTAAAATTGCCTCAAACCTTTCATTGTGGCCTTTAGGTTTTATCTTTTCTCTACAAAGGATGTAATCCTTATCAGCAGCAAAATGTCCCTCCTGATAGTCAAAATCCCATTGGCAATTAACCAAATAGCCATCCTCATTAGAAGAAAAGGCATCAATTGCCTCAAATTCGTATTCAAGGGAACTAATTTGCCTAACCCTAATATCACCGATTATCGGTGCTTTGGAAAATCTTAAGATAAATTCTGCCTCATCTACATCTTGAGTAACTATTCAGCCACAGTGGATACGGATGAAATACTGATTTTTAATAATAATTCAACCGGTAATATTCGGTAATGCTTTTTGATAAACTTTTTTTCAAAACCCATAATAGAAAATATTATCCACTTTAAATGCTGGTTTGATAATCTCTTCTGTAATTTTTTATGCTTTAAATCCCTTCTATTTTATCCAAAGTCAATCTGTGTTAATCCGTGGCTGAACAGTTACTTTTGTTTTAGTATATAATAGGCTGAATAGTAACAAATTCTCATACCCGAAAATCTTGTCCATCTCACATTTTATATAATGAGAAGCGTGCCAATCGCAATGGACATAAATAGAGCCCGTCTTTTTCAAGACCCGACGCATCTCCCAAAGCCTTGCATTGAGCCAGATAAGATAGGAATCAATTCCACCCTCCCAGATGTCATAAAAAGACCTTATTTCATTGGTATCCCCCCAGATGACATTATAATTTCTGCCTGAGAAAAATGGCGGGTCAATGTAGATAAGGTCTATTGTCTCTGAAGGAATGGTGCGCAAGACATAGAGATTATCCCCTAAGATAAGTTGATTAGGAGGCAGGTCTTCTTCATTAAAGATTACGGTATCGCCGTGATTTGGCGGATGAAGTCTTGGGATGCGGATATAGGGGAAGACCCTGTCAAATCCCTTATTCCCATCATATCCAAGGGGTGGCCGAGTAGGGGATGGTAGATTATGCACTCGCCTGCGAATCTTCTCGGAAACCAAAAAGACCTGCTTTTGCTCAGGCAATGCCTGCTTCTCTGACTCCTCTTGAATCCTCTGTAATACCTCTTGCGATTCCCCATTTTTGTCCTTAACAGCATTCATATTGTCAATTTCCAATCAATTCTAAAACCCTTTCTCTTGCTCTATCTATTTTATTTGGGTCTTTACCGCCGCCTGTTGCAAAATCTGGCCTTCCACCGCCGCCTCCGCCTGTTATTTTGCAGACCTCTTTTATAATGTAATCTGCCCCTGGTTTTAGATTGCCCTTTACCTTACAGGTCCAGAGGATGCTATCTTTGGTTTTAGAGCCAAGAAGGATAACGCCAGAATCCATTGCGTTTGCTATTTCGTCTATTGAGAATGAAAGCTCATCCTTTGATAGGCTATCAAATACCTCAAAAACAAGGCTTATATCCCCTACTTTTTCTGGAGCAATATTTTTTATTCCCTCTTTTAAAACCCCATACTTAAGGTGCCTTATCTTGTTTTCCTGCTTCTTATTTGCCTCTGTTAGAGCCTCTATCCTTTCCAATAGCCCCTCTTTTTCTTTGAGAATGTGTTGATATGCCAGATTACCTGTAAAAGCCTCAATCCTTCTTATCCCTGCTGAAACCCCTTCTTCTTTGACAATCTTAAAAAGCCCAATCTTTCCTGTTGAGGCAATATGGCATCCACCGCATAGCTCCTTGCTTTTATCGCCAATCATAACAACCCTTACTAATTCTTTATACTCATCGCCAAAGAATGCTAAAGCACCAAGGTCCTTTGCCTCTTTTATGGGGACATCCTTTAAGATATTAACCTCAAGATTCTCCATTATCATCCCATATACCATTTCTTCTATTTCCTGAATTTGGCTATGAGAAACCTTATTCGGATAGTTAAAATCAAACCTTAATCTATCCCTTTCAACCAGAGAGCCTTGCTGTTTTATGTGTTTCCCCAATATCTCCCTTAATGCAAATTGCAAAAGATGTGTTGCTGTGTGTGCCCTTTTTATTCCATCCCTTCTTTCTTTATCAACAGCAGCCTGAATAATATCACCTTCTAAAAGATTGCCTTCCCTTATCTTATGGATAATTGCCTCTCCATCCCTTTGTGTATCCTCTACATAAATTTTTATCCCATCCTTTTCAAATATTCCACAATCACCAACCTGACCACCCATTTCAGGATAAAATGGCGTTTTATCAAGAATGACAAATAGGCCATCCTGTTTTATTACCTTGCAACTAGCCTCAAGCATATCATAGCCTATAAACTCTGTTTTTATATTATATCCCCCTTGCTTCTGGGAAAATACTGCCTTTTTTCTTCCCCTCTCCCTTTGGCTATCCATCATTTTATTAAAGCCCTCCATATCAACAAATCTCCCCTTTTCCTTTATTATCTCCACAGCAAAATCAACAGGAAATCCATAGGTATCATATAGCTTGAAAAGATTAGCCCCTGCGAATACCTCCCCTGATTTGCTTATTTCTTCCTCAAGGAGCAAAAGACCCCTTTCCATCGTCTCATCAAATTTATCCTCTTCTAACTTTATAATATTGGCAATATGTTCCCTCTCCTTTTCAAGATAGGGAAATATCTTTGTTACTGGATAAACAATCTGCCATAGAAATAATTCCTTAATTTTGAGCTTTGGTTTTAAAGTTTTAAGTTTTCTTATCGCCCTCCTTATCAGGCTCCTTAAAACATATCCCCTTTCTTCATTTGATGGAATGATGCCATCATAGATAAGATGGGCAATTGCCCTTATGTGGTCTGCGATAATTCGGGATTCGGGATTCGGGATTCGGGATTCGGTTATGTAGTCAATGATTGGGGCAATTAAATCACACTCAAAAACCGCTTTTTTGCTCTGAAGGATCATAGCTAGCCTTTCAAGCCCCATTCCTGTATCTATGTTTTTCGCTGACAGGGGTTTAAGAGAACCATCTGCCTGCCTATCAAACTCAGTAAATACAAGGTTGTAAAGCTCCAAATACCTATCGCAATCACATCCTGGGGAACAGGATGGCTTTTTGCATCCAATGTCTTCTCCAAGGTCTATAATAATTTCAGAGCAGGGACCACAAGGGCCTGTTTCTCCCATCTTCCAGAAGTTATCTTCTTCTCCTAGCCTTATAATCCTACTTGGTTCAATAAATTTTTTCCAAATCCCCTCTGCTTCTTTGTCTTCCTTAAAAACCGAGACATAGAGCCTATCCTTTGGCAAAGAAACCTCTTTAGTAAGAAACTCCCATGCCCAGGCAATTGCATCTTCCTTAAAATAATCGCCGAATGAGAAATTCCCAAGCATCTCAAAGAATGTCAAATGCCTGGCTGTTTTTCCAACCCTTTCTAGGTCATTTGTCCTTATACATCGCTGGCAGGATACAGCACGGGAGAATTCCAAAGGCTTATTCCCAAGAAAATAGTCCTTAAATGGAACCATTCCGGCAACCGTAAATAAAACAGATGGGTCAGATGGAATAAGGCTTTTACTTTCACAGACCTTATGGCCTTTTCCCTCAAAAAATTTTAAGAATATAGACCCTATTTCCTGCCCCTTCATTATACCTTTATTTTATACTTAAAACGAGGTTGCTTTCAAGGAAAATATGTTGTTGCTAGGAATCTTTAAACCTTATCCTAATACACCATAATCCGCGATAGGCTAAATAGCATATTCTTAACATATTCTGCAATAGATAAACCTGCTGTAAAACCAGGGGATTCTATTCCGATTAGGTTGATAAAACCAGGCAATTCCTGCTTAATGATAAAATCAGAAGCAAACTTTGGTCTTATCCCTGACATATCACAAGATAAATCTTCAAGCTCTATAAATGGAAGAAATCTTTTTGCCTTTTCATAAAACTCTATCTTATGTGAGGAATCCACATCATAGCTTATATCCTTTACATAAAAAGCATTTGGTCCAAGCTTAAGGCTTCCTTGAAGATCTTGGACTGTATGAATCCCAAGCCCATCATTCTCTGGCACAGGATAGATTAGGTGATTAACTAGCCTTGATTTTTTACTTTCTACCTTAAAATATTCTCCCTTGCAATATTGAAGCTTATAATCAAATCCAAGCATATTTGCAATTTTATCTCCCAAAAGCCCAGCACAATTTATGACAATTTGAGCAAGAAAGGAAAAGATAGAGGAATCGCTATCCCTTACATCAATCTTATACCCATTTTCTTTTTTTTTAATTCCTATAACCTCACAATTATAAGCAAAAATAACCCCTTTCTCTTTTCCTAAAAACTCTAATACTTTCATTAGTTGGTGGGTATCTATGATGCCTGTGGAAGGGGAATATATAGCAGAAATTCCATAAATATTAGGCTCCATTTCTTTTATTTCCTTTTTTGACAATAGCATAAGGTCTTCTACCCCATTTTCACCTCCATTTTTAAGGAGCATTTCTAAGTTTCTAACCTCATCTTCATTGCAAGCAACAATAAGCTTTCCAATGCGATTATAGGGAATATTATATTTTTCGGAAAAATTGTAAAGAAGCATTTTTCCCTCTGCACAAAGCCTTGCCTTTAAAGAGCCATTTTTGTAATATATCCCTGAATGGATGACCTCGCTATTTCTGCTACTTGTCTCCTGGCCAAATGATTGATGCCTCTCAATAACTACAATGCTTCTTTTATTATCAGCCAATGTGCTGGCACAGGAAAGCCCTATAACGCCTGCACCAATAATAGCAATATCTATCTCTTCCATAAGTCAGAAGATTGTAAATTTTAAATTGTTTAGCTTTAGCTAAACACGCACTATTCCTCTTCCAGAAATTTTATGGAAAGGGAGCCTTGTATTGTGTTTCCAAGGTCTTGAAATGGAAGATAGGACATATCAAAGAAATATTTAGAAATCTTCAACCCAAAACCAAATGAAATTCCAGAACCAATGTCAGGCTCTGTGGAATAGCCTGCTCTTAAAAATACCTTATTCATCAATGTATGCTCAAAACCACATCTTAAAATTACATCAGAATCTATTGCTTTATCAATCTCTATTGTAGAAAGGAGGGTTTGAGAAAGGCAATTTATAGAAATTCCTCCCTTCATTGTAAGTGGTAGGTCTTCATTTTTATTTGCGTATTTTATTGATTTTCCAATGTTTGAAAGGCAAAGACCAATTGTAATATCCTTTAAGAATGGCTTATATTGAATTCCAAAATCAGCCGCACCTGTATTTACAGCCTTATCATCTATTGTTTCCCTTATAAATCTAATCGTAGAGCCAATTGCAATATCAGGGGCTATTTTTCTTCCATATCCCATACTTAATGAAATATCAGAGCAAGAGAATTTACCATCTTCTATTCCTCCATCTTTTGTTCGTAAAATTTCAGGGGTTTTAAGGTATAAAACATTAAACCCAAATCCACCTATTTCCTCTGTTCCCTGAATGTAAGATAGGGATGAAATGTCTATTCCAGCAAGGTATGAATTATAAGAAAGCCCTATTTCCTTTATCTTTGCATTCCCAAAAGATGCTGGGTTTTCAAATCCTGGCTCATCAACCCCAACAAATGCACCACCTAAAGAAGAAACCTTACAATCCTTAATTTTAAGAAATTGCAAAGGGCTCGTTGCCGTATAATCAACGCCCCATAAAAACCCACCAAAAACCAAAGATATAATTATTTTTCTCATCGTATGATTGCCAAAATCCCCTTTTGCTTATCATTCCCATTTTCTGCAAGCCATATATAAATTCCAGATGCAACAATCTTTCCATCCATATTCTTTGTATCCCATTGATAAGGAAACCCTGTTATTTCCCTTACAAGCTCCCCTGTTAATGTGAATATCCTTATTTTTCCTCCCCCTATTCCAGAAAATGTAACATTATTTACCTTACAGGGGTTTGGCCAAACCTTAACATTAAATGTTTGAAACAAGGCATCAATCCTATAAATTCCTGTTGATGATATATCTGCACTAACCGTTTTACTTCCTGTGTCAATAGAGGATGTAAGAAAAGAATTTCCTTGATAAATTACAAATGACCTTTCTATTTCAGGAGAAAATTGTCCATTGTATGGAATGGTAAGATTTGCAGAGATGCTTTTTATTTCAACATCTGGCATATCCTTTCTTATTGCTGTTATCCTTCTTCCTGTGTCAGAAAGGCCAGGAATAGATGAAAGAATTGAAAGATTTTCTATGGTAATCACCATAGGATATGGAATGCTATTTAGAATAAGGCTTGTGGGTGAAAATGTAATAGGCAAGCCAATGCTCGCTGTTCCTACCTCCTTTGAGGAAAACCTGGTATTCTCAATTCTTATGGTTTTTGTTGAGAAAATACCAATGCCCCAAGAATCATAGGGTGTAAGCCTTATTGTTAATGTTGTTTCTGTTTCAGCAAAATCAAGGCTTGAAGCCCAATAAATCTTTGCAATACCAGGGGCAAATGAAGAAGACCCATAAATTGATGCCTTTGTCCATGTGCCATTAAGGAGATAATCAAGAAAAATGGCTACTGTATCATAATCATCATCTGATAATTCAAAGGAGACCTCAATAAGCCCAGAATTGGATGAAAGGCTAATGTTTTTTACAATAGGCTGCCTATTTAGATTGTCCAATAAGAAGGAGATAGAAGAGGCTGTGCCGATTGCCTTATCCTTTGGTGTTATTCTAAAGTAAATCAGGGTTTTTGTTCCAGGAAGGTCAATGTTAGAATTCCATATAAATTCCTGGTCTATACCAAAGGAAGAGCCAACCAAATTTTCCTTTGGAGAGCCAAATGCTATCTTATAATTTATCCCATCAAGGGAATATTCTGGAATAATGGATAATGTATCACCATCTATATCATAGAGCTTATATTTCACAGAAATTGTTGAGACGCCTGTAATTATGGGAGAAAGAACACAAGAAGGTGGCGTGTTTGTCTCTTCCTTTAGTAGATATAGATAAACAGAGCCATTTCTATTCCCCAAAATAAGGTCATCTCTTCCGTCATTGTCCCAATCAGCAACAAAGCAAATGGCATTTCCAGAAACAGAGGGAGAAAAAAGCATCCTTCCATAATCATATAGAGGAGATTCGTCATTTCCATAATTTAAAAATAGCCATAGATTGCCATCTTTATCTCCAACAAGCAAATCCTTTTTTCCGTTATTGTTGTAATCAATAAAGCAAGGCGTTGAATTATATCCAGTATCTATCTCTGTATTTCCTGTTCCTAATAAAAGCTTTGTCCCTGTTGCAAATGATGGATTTTCATCTGTGCCATAATTAAGGTATAACCTAATGTAGCCATATTCATCACCAACAATTACATCTTTCTTTCCATCAAGGTTATAATCAACAACAACAGGCGATGCCATATTTCCAACATCCATGTCAGAGCCTCCCTGAATCCTTACCCCTTTTTGAAGAATGCCTCCAACATTTCTAAAGTAATAGATGTAGCCAAACCTATCTCCAACAAGGAGGTCTTTATTTCCATCGTTGTCATAATCACAAACAAAAGGAACAGCGAAACCTTCTACCTTAAGGTCTTTCATTACTTGCGTTGATGTAGATTCCCTTGCTTGAAGCCTTGAATATGAAGTAAAAATAGGGTTTTCATCTGTTCCAGAATTAAGGAATAGATAGACATATCCAAATTCATCTCCAATTAAAAGGTCTTTCTTGTAATCATTGTTCCAATCACAAACGCAGGGCGTAGAATATGCTCCTATATCAATATTCTTTCCACCTACAGAGATTGGAACAAGGTTTATCTTTGTTGTATTATCAACAGAGAATTGGCTTGTCTTGTAAGCCTGTCCCTGATTTGTCCCGTCGCTTGGCGTTATCTGAAGGGTTATATTATTGTAAATTCCCTGTCCTATATCAGCATAAGAATCCCAAACAAAGATATGGGATACACCAATAGGAGAAGAAGAAAGACTTATTTTCCCATCTCCACCATCAGCTGATGTTGCATCAATCCAATTGGTATTATCCTTTGAAAATTTAACATCAATTAAGCAAGTGTCAGAATCATCATCCCTTAAGGTATATGAGATGTTAATATTTCCAGATTGTGTTCCAATTGGTGTATTTACAACAACAGATGGTTGTATGTTTAAAATACTTGATAAACAAACAAATATTGTTCCATCCCCTCCTCCAACAATAAGGTCAGATGAACCATTATTATCCCAATCAGAGATTGCAGGGCTTGAGTTATCATTCGCCTTTATATCATTACCATCTAAAAACCTTAATCTTGTCTTTGTATTAAAGACAGGGGTTTTATCAGAGCCTGAATTTATAAATAGATACATCTCTCCATAGCCTGTTCCAATTATTATGTCTTTCTTATAATCCCTATTGAAATCTATGACAGATGGGCTTGTATCCTTTTCGTTGTCAAGGGGAATCTGCATTATTGTAGGGGTTGTAAAAATAGGGTTTATATCAGAGCCTATATTTAAAAATAGCCTTATCTCTCCAGATTGACAACCTGCAACAATATCCTTTTTTCCATCATTGTCCCAATCAAGGATGCAAGGTGTTGCATTATAACCTACATTATATGGTGTAGCATATGTTCCCTTTGCAAATATTGGGGCATCGTCTGTTTTTGTGTTTATAAATATGGTCATATTTCCATATTTATCGCCAACAGCAAGGTCTTTCTTTCCATCGTTATTCCAATCTATAGGATAGGGTGCTGAATTGTATCCTACATCCAGGTCCTCTGTTTGTGTCCCTGATGTCATTGAAAAGAAAAATCCATCTGTGAAAATAGGGCTATTGTTGTCTCCAGAATTGAGGAAAAGCCTTACCTTTCCTAAAGAATCACCTACAATTATGTCTTTTTTAGAATCATTATTCCAATCTATTATCTGGGGCTTTGAATATTCCCCAACATCTATAGGCTCTGGATTTCCATCTATCTTTTGGGTTGTATTAAATTCTGGCGGCTCACTAGCTTGATATTTTGTGTTTATAAATAGAAATATGCTTCCATTATCTGCTCCAACAAGCATATCATATCCACCCTCATTATTCCAATTACAGATAAATGGCGAGGCATAAAAGCCAACATCTATATCTTTGTTTGCAACCTTTGCCTTTTCTTTAAATGTAAATTTTGGGATAAATGTACCTGTCCCCATTTCTTGAACAGGGGTAAAGATATGAATATTTCCAAATATATCGCCAACAATCAGGTCTTTCTTTCCATCATTATCCCAATCTACCATTACAGGCTTTGCATTTTGTGAGACATCCAAGCTCAAAGAGCCAACCAATGTTTTTGTTCCAGCTGAAAGAATGGGCATATCAGCTCTTCCAATATTTCTAAAGAACCAGACATAGCCAGCCTCATCTCCAACAAGCAAATCAAGCAAGCCATCCTCATCTACATCAAATACAAAACAAGAGGCATTTTGTAAAGAGATTGTTTTATTATCTGCCTTTATCTTTTCAAAGCTAGAATATGTTGGAGGAACTCCCTCTATTACATCATTTATAGCCTTTGCAAGCCATATATTTCCAGCTCCATCTCCAATTAGCAAATCCAGGTCTTTTACGCTGTCCCATTGGCAGACAATTGGTGAACTATATCCTCCTTCAAGCTTAATATCCCCTGTATCTATGGTAATCCTTTTTCCATTTTCAAATTTTGGGTTATAATCCGTCCCAATGTTCTTATAAAATAAAATATATCCCTCCTTATTTCCAACAATTAAATCCTTCTTGTTATCATGGTCAAAATCAACAACATATATAGATGCATTCTCACCTGCATCCAAAACCTCTTTTGTTATATATTGTTTTCCCGTAAATACCAAAGATGAGGAAAATCCCAGTTTAAAGAAAAGGAGAAAAAAGAAAATTTTTTTCATCACCTAATACATCGGCATTTTTGTTAGAATACTTAAGAAGAATTTTTAGTTTTTAGTTTTTTATGCCCTAGGGTGAGCCTTATCGTATACCTCTTTAAGATGCTTTCTTGTAATGTGGGTATAGATTTGGGTTGTAGAAATGCTTTTGTGCCCAAGGAATTCCTGGACAGAGCGAATATCAGCCCCTTTTTCCAAAAGATGCGTTGCACAGGAATGCCTTAAAGTATGAGGGGATATGTGGGGAAGACCAGCTTTTTTCCTTATTTTATCAATGAGAAGCTCAATAGCCCGGCTAGAAATCCTCCTCCCAAATCTATTTAGAAAAAGGGGACCATCTTGCGAAGCCCTTGTTTTAAGATAATAAACCAAAGCATCCCTTGCATAAGAGCCAAATGGAATAAGCCTCTCTTTTTTTCCTTTAGCAACAACCCTTATTGTTTCATCAGATAGATTAATGTCTGATACATTCAAAGATGAAATTTCAGAAACCCTTATTGCCGTTGAATAAAAAAGCTCAACAATTGCCCTATTTCTTATTCCAAAACGGCCTAAAGATGATACATCAATCAAATTAAGAACAGAAGATGTATCAAGAAAATTTGGAAGCCTTTTTGGAAGCCTTGGCGTTAGGATTCCTGATATAGGATTATCCTTTGCTTCTTCATAAATGCACAGGAAGTTATAAAAGCTCCTTAAGGAGGAAAGCTTTCTTGCAATTGTCTTCTTTTTTCTACCCATTTTTACCAAGCTTCCCAAATATTCCCTTGCAATATGATAACTTGCCTCCCTTTTATTTAAAAAAGAAAACCAATCCCTTAAATCCATTTCATAATTTCTAATTGTATGGAGGGAATAATTTTTTTGAGAGAGGTATTCTAAAAACCTTTTTATTTTATTATTCACCTTTTGTATGAAATCCTATGCGATGCTTTGGTTTTTCTGGTGGAGACATCAATTGACGAATCGCTTCAAAGATACATTGAATTTCCCTATCATGTTTTTCAATCCTTTTCTCTAATTTCTCTAGTTTATATGCAAGTTCTTTATGGGTGGATAAAATTTGCCTTAGTTTTACAAATGCACGCATAATGGCAATATTTACCTGAATAGCCCTTTTGCTCCTTAACACGCTGGAAAGCATCACAACACCTTGTTCTGTAAATGCATAAGGGTTAGCACGTCGGACACCACCCCAGCTTGAAATCACAAATTGTGATTTCAAGTTTCTGTATTCTTCATCGCTTAATTGGAATATAAAATCTTCAGGGAATATTTCAATATTTCTTTTTATTGCTTGAACAAGCACCCTTGCTTTAACGCCATAAAGTTCAGCCAAATGGGTACTCAACATAATCTTCTCACCCTGCATTAGATAAATCTTTTTTCTATTGTTTCTTGTGAAATTATTTCCTTCATTTCAAAAATCCCTTATAACCATTCATTTAATCTTAAACACACAAAAATCGCCACACATTGTGCAGGAGGTTTTGTTTTTTAAGTGATAGCCCTTTACCTTTTTTGGGTCAATTGAAAGGATTTCTTGCTTTTTCCAATTAAGGTTCTTCCTTGCCCTAGCCATTTCTATATTCCTCTCTACTAATGCTTTTTTTCCCAAAGCAATATCAGCACAAATCCCAGCAATTTTTGCGGCAATCACGCCCTCCTTTACCTCGTCTGGTGTAGGAAGTGCAAGGTGTTCTGATGGCGTTACATAGCAGATAAAATCAGCTCCAGCCCAGGCAGCAAGGGATGCACCAATTGCAGATGTTATGTGGTCATAGCCTGGTGCAATATCACAAGGAAGTGGGCCAAGGAGATACAATGGTGCATTCTTTGTTATTTTCTTTGCTAATTTAACATTTGCGTTTATATGATTAAGGGGAAGGTGTCCTGGTCCTTCAATGATTACAGAAACACCTTCTTTGTGTGCCATATCCCTTAATTCTCCCAATTGTATTAGCTCTTTTATTTGGGCAGAATCTGAGGCATCAGCAAGGCATCCAGGCCTTAAGCTATCGCCTAAGCTTAATGCAACATCGTATTTTAAGGCAATCTTTAAAATATCCTCAAAATATTCATAAAGGGGGTTTTCTTTTTTATTTCTCTTCATCCAATTGTAAATAATTGCTCCACCCCTGCTTACAATAGGAATAAGCCTTTTTTCAATATCAGAAAAGAATTCCTGCCTTAAGCCACAATGTATTGTCATAAAATCAACGCCATCATTAGCCTGTTTTTCTATTACATCAAGGATAAGGGAGAAAGATATATCACTTATATTAGAAACAGAAGATGCCACTTGGTATATAGGAACTGTGCCAAATGGAATAGGGCATTCTGAAAGAAGAGCTTTCCTTATTTCATCAATATTTTCTCCTATAGACAAGTCCATAATCGCATCTGTTTCTCCATCAATTGCAGAATGTAGTTTTTTTCTTTCAAGCTCTAAAGAAGATGTGTTGGTTGATGAGCCAATATTTGCATTTACCTTCTTTAAAAGCCCTTCCCCAATGCCTTTAATCTTTTTTATATCCCTTTTTTTATTTTTTGGGATAACAATTGTTCCATTTTTTATTCCACTTATAATGGTTTTAATAGATAACCCTTCGTCTAAGGCTACCCTCTTTACCTCCTCTGTTATTATTCCCTTTTTTGCAGATAGTATCTGTGTCATTTTTTTCAAACACACAATCCAATAGATGCTATGTAAAAGCTAAACATTGGTTTAAAATTTCTTCCAGGTCATCTAGCTTTACCATACTTTGTCCATCGCAGAGGGCATTTTCTGGCTCTGGATGAACCTCCATAAATAAGCCATCAATACCGCAGGCACAAGCAGCACGGGAAAGATAGGGAACAAATTTTCTATTTCCACAGCTATGTGTTGCATCAAAGATAACAGGCCAGCCAAATTCCCTTAAGATGGGAAATGACCTAAAATCAACAACAAGATTGTTATACCCAAAGAATGTCCCCCTTTCTGTAAGAATGATTTTGCTATTTTTAATGGATTCTATCTTTTGGACAATATGTTTCATATCCTCAGCAGACATAAATTGACCCTTTTTTATATTAACAGGAACAAGGGTTTTTGCTGCCTCAAGAATCAAATCTGTCTGCCTGCATAGAAATGCTGGAATTTGGATTATATCTACAATCTTTGCTACCTCGTGTACCTCTGTCTTACAATGCACATCTGTTATAATGGGAATATCCAGCTCCTTCTTTATTTTTCCAAGAATCCTAAGCCCTTCCTTTATCCCTGGCCCTCTATACGAATCTATCCTTTTTCTATTTGCCTTATCATAGGATGACTTAAAGACAAATGGAATCTTTAGCCTTGCTGCAATCCTCTTTATCCTTAATGCTGTATTATATGTTATCTCCTCATTCTCAATAACACAAGGCCCTGCAATAAGGACAAATTCGCTTCCAATCTTTATATTTGAAACATTAACTATATTCATAGGTTTAAAAGGACATCCTTTATCTTTTCAATATCCCTTATAATCTCTCCCTCCTTTGCCCTTTCCTTTTCAATTATATCTTCTGGTGCATTTTGTAAAAATTGCTGATTTTTTAGTTTTAGCCTTGTCCTTTCAAGCTCCATATCCAATTTTTTAAGGTTTTTATCCAGCCTTTGCTTTTCTTTTTCTATCTCTATATCCATTATAAGATATACCTCTATCCCAGAGGCAACCAGCATAACAGATTTTTCTGGTCTTTCTATTTTTTCATCAAGGCTTAATTCACAATTTGCAAGCCTTTTTATATAATCTTTTCCCTCAAATTCCCTTGATTTTATAAAAACAGGAATAAGCTTATTAGGAATACCCAATATAGCCTTTATATTCCTTATCCTTACAACAATCTCTCTAATTATCTCCATCCTTTGCAAAGAATCTTTGTCTTCATTGATTGATGGCTTTGGCCATTCTTCTTTCATAATTGATTGAGTAAAAAACATCATCCATATCTTTTCTGTAATAAATGGGATGAATGGATGAAGAAGCCGCAATATTATGCAAAAGCTTTCCTTTAAAAGATATAAAGCCTCTTTTCTCCTCTCTTTAAACTCATCCTTTTCAATCTCCAAAAACCAATCGCAATACTCATGCCAGAAAAAGCTATATAAAGAAGAGGATGCCTCATTAAAGGAAAATTCCTTTAAGTAGGCGTTTGTCTCTTTAATTACTTGATTTAACCTTGTAAATATCCATTTTTCAGCAAGGGTTTTAGGTTCTGCCCTCTGCCCTCTGCCCTCTGCCCTCTGCCCTCTGTTGTCTGTTGTCTCTATGCCCAGATTCATCAAGATAAACCTTCCTGCATTCCATAGCTTATTCATAAAATGCTTATAACCCTCTATCCTTTCCTCCTTTATCAAAATATCCCTTCCAGGGGAACACATAGCAGATAATGTTAGTCTTAAGCTATCGCATCCATATTTCTCAATAAGCAAAAGGGGATCAACGATATTTCCAGATGACTTGCTCATCTTCTTTCCTGTTTCTGTCCTTATTAGACCATGGATATAGACATCCCTAAATGGGACATCATCCATAAATTTCAATCCCATCATTATCATCCTTGCAACCCAGAAGAATATAATATCAAAGCCTGTAACCAGAACAGATGTTGGGTAGAATGTTTTAAGGTCATCTGTTTCTTTTGGCCAGCCAAGGGTAGAAAATGGCCAAAGGGCTGATGAAAACCATGTATCCAAAACATCATTATCCTGAACTAATTCTTTACTTCCACAATATGGGCAGACCTCTGGCGTATCAATAGAAACTATCATTCCATTTTGCATTTTGCATTTTGCATTTTGCATTTTTTGGCAATACCAAACAGGGATCCTATGCCCCCACCAGATTTGCCTTGAGATGCACCAATCCCTTATATTGCCCATCCATTCAAGGTATATCTTTTCCCAATTATCTGGAATAAACCTTATTTTCTTTTCTAAAACACAAGAAATACCCTTTTCTGCCAAGGGCTTCATCTTAACAAACCATTGCTTTGATAGATATGGCTCAATTACAGAATGGCACCTATAACAATGGCCAAGGTTGTATTTGTAAGGCTCTATTTTCTCAACAAGACAGCCCAAATCTTCAATGAGCCTTTTTCTTGCCTCATTTCTATCCAAGCCTTTATATGAAAAGCTATTTTCATTCATCATCCCCCTTTCATCTATTACCTTTATTTGAGAAAGGTTATGTTTTTTTCCAATAATAAAGTCATCTGGATCGTGTGCGGGTGTTATTTTTAAAGCACCTGTCCCAAAATCCATCTTGACAAAAGAGTCTGCAATTATTGGAATTTCTCTATTTGCAATGGGAAGGAGGGCTTTTTTTCCAATTGTGCTTTTATACCTTTCGTCATCTGGATTAACAGCAACGGCTGTATCTCCAAGCATTGTCTCAGGCCTT
>JBFMDZ010000036.1 GCA_040753555.1 bacterium | reverse complement strand
CATTAGGAATATAGTCTATGATGATATGATTGATTACCTTTATGAAACTGTCAAAGACCGAAAGATGGTTAAGCCTTTATCTAACTTGCTGAAGGCAGCTTAAAAATTAAAAAATGGTCAACTTGAGCATAATAGAAAAGAAAATGGTTATAATGGATAAAGCCTTTCTCTGCATTATTGGGATAGGTCTATGTATAACTAAAGAAAATTACCCCCCATAAGCTCAACAGGTTAATAAAACTAGTGCAAATGAAGGTTAATTTTTTCCATGAGGTATAATTTTTGGTAATATTTTTACAATCTTACCCACCTTCTCTATAACCTTAAAACCTTATCGCTGAAAATTGGTTGAAAATATTGGATATTTCCATAGATTAAGATGCCTTATTTCTTGTTATTGTTCTAATATCCCTTGCAGGGAATCCTTGAAATCCTAAAAGGTTTGTAATATAATTTAATTGTTTTCAATAATTTATTTTTTGCACCATATTATGTGAAGAGCCTGAATATTTTTCAGCTAAATATGCTGATATTGCAAAGAAAAAGCCAATTTACACTGAACTTTGAAGGATTATTTAGATTTGTTGCCCTAACAAAGATAATGAAATATAGAAAGGCATCCAAGAGGCAGGGATAAATCTTGATTATCTAATAACTCAATATTCTGTGAAAAAGACACCTTTTAATATGGAAAATTCTCTGAAATGCCCACTTTCCTTCCTCCTTTCTTCGTTTAAAGCCCCACAAAAAGAAAATATAACAGGTATTCCCCAGAACATAAAGCCCCTTGTAATTGCAAGTCTTTTAAAAGATAAGAAAAAGGCACTAATTGTTACAAAAGATTCACTTGCAGAGAGGCTAAAAATGGATATTTCGTATTTTATTCCTGATACATATCTTTTTCTTCCTGAGGATGAAACAGCTGAAGCAATTTCTGATGCAAGGGAAATCCTTAAAAGATTAAAGGAGAAAAAAAGGACAATTCTTATAATGGGTGTCCAATCTATCTTAAAGCCTGTTTCTTCCATAGATGCTTTAGACAAGGAAGAAATTTATTTATCCCTTTCCGAAGAAATAGGTTTTACAAAGACAATAGATGCTTTAAATAAAATTGGCTATACAAGGATAAAAAGGTGTGAGGAAAAGGGAGAAATTGCCATAAGGGGCGGAATATTAGATATATGGCCTATAAACTATGATTATCCCTTAAGGATAGAATTTGATGGAGATAAAATTTTCTCCTTAAGGCTTTTTGACCCCATATCACAGATTTCATTTAAAAATAAGGATAAAGCCATTATATCCCCCTGTTTTTCGGAAAGATTAGGCTCTATATTTGATTATCTTGAGAATAATTTAATAGCCCTTGATGAAGAAGATGCTTTAAAAGAAGACGTAGAAAATGAGGGTTTTTTATGGGAAGATATAAGAAAAAGGATAAAAAACCCATATTCCTTAACCTCTTTTGGAGAAGCCCAATTTAAAATTTCACAACCTCCATCTTTTAATTCAATAGAGCAATTCATTTCATCTGTAAAATCTTGGGGCAAAGAGGGAAAAAGAATAATTATTTGTTGTGGCTATCAGGGACAAACCGAAAGAATGAAAGATTTGCTTATGGAGTCTGGAGTCGGGAGTCTAGGATCTAGGATCAGTGTTGTTATTGCTCCCATATCAGCCGGTTTTTCCTTTGATAGAACAATTGTCCTTACACACAATGAGATATTTGGAAAGCCACAATTTATCCCAAGAAAAATTAGAAGGATAAACCCAATTTCTTCCATTTCAGAGCTTAAAATAGGAAATTACGCTGTTCACATAAACTATGGAATTGGAAGGTATTTGGGTATAAAAAGCCTTAATTCCTGTGGAAGAATAAGGGATTTTATCCTGCTTGAATACAAGGATAATGATAAATTATATATCCCTTGTGAGAGGATAGACCTTGTTGAGAAATACATCGGACCTTCTAATCCTGTAATAAACAGGCTTGGCGATGGAATATGGGAAAGGACAAAGAAGAAGGTTTCTGAAGATGCTTTGGAATATGCAAAAAAGCTCCTTTCTATCTATGCAGAGAGAAAAGCATTTTTAGGACATAGGTTTTCTTGTGATACGCTTTGGCAAAACCAGCTTGAGACAGGGTTTATACACCAAGAAACGCCAGACCAGATAAAGGCAATAAAGGAAATAAAGGAAGATATGGAAAGCAATAAGCCTATGGATAGGCTTCTTGTTGGTGATGTGGGATTTGGGAAAACAGAAATTGCTTTAAGGACAGGATTTAAGGCTGTAATGGATGGATTTCAGGTTGCAATATTAGCCCCAACAACAATCCTTGCTCATCAGCATTACAATACATTTTGTCAAAGGCTAGAAGGATTTCCCATAAATATAGGGCTTCTTTCAAGGTTTAAAAAGAAAAGTGAAAAAGAAATAATAGAAGGATTAAAGAATGGCTCTATAGATATTGTCATTGGAACACATAGGCTAATTCAAAAGGATATATCATTCAAGAACCTTGGGCTTTTGATAATTGATGAGGAACAAAGATTTGGTGTAGTACAAAAGGAAAAACTAAAGGAATTTAAAAAGAACATTGATTGCCTATATATTTCTGCAACGCCCATTCCAAGGACATTGTATTTTGGCATATCAAATATTATCCCTGTAAGCATAATAAATACACCACCCATTGGAAGGCAGGAGATTATAACCCATATAGAAAAGTTTAGCCCAGAGGTTATAGAAAGGGCAATATTAAAAGAGGTAGAAAGGGGTGGTCAGGTATTTTTTGTCCACAATTCTATTGAAACAATAGAAGAAATGGCAGATTACATAAAAGCCCTTATCCCAAAAATAGAAATTGGCATAGCGCATGGAAGGCTTAAGGAGAAAGACCTTGAGGAAACAATGATACAATTCCTTGATAGAAAAATTAACATCCTTCTTTCAACATCCATAATAGCATCTGGCTTGGACATTCCATCTGCAAATACAATAATAATAAACAATGCACAGGAATTTGGTCTTGCTGATATATACCAGTTAAGGGGAAGGGTTGGAAGAAGGAACGAAAGGGCATATTGCTATCTTTTATATCCTAATAAAAAGCTAAAAGAAAAAGAAAAACAAAGATTACTTGCCATTCAGAAATTCTTTTCTTTGGGTTCTTCCCTTTCCCTTGCCCTATCAGACCTTGAGATAAGAGGTGCTGGGAATATATTGGGAAAGGAGCAAAGTGGAAATATCCAATCTGTTGGCCTTTCCCTTTACACAAGGCTTCTCTCTGAGGCTGTAGCTAAAATAAAGGGAATAAAGACAAGCGAAAAGGTTATAACCCCTATTGATATTCCAGAAAACGCCTTTATTCCAGAGGATTATATTCCTGATGAAGCCGAAAGATTTAACATTTACAAAAGGCTTTCCTCTGGTTATTCAAAAGATAAGCTAAAGGATGAGATAAAAGATAGATTTGGAAAAATCCCAGAGCCTACATTGAGGCTTTTGGAAAAAACCCGCTCTTTCTGATAGGACACAAGCAACATATTGCCTTTTTTAGAATTTTATGTAACTATTTACCCTGCAAGAAAAACAGGTCAATAGAGAAAAAGTGGCCACTAATCACTGACTTGTTATGAATAGTAACAATGATTTTTGAGTTTGATATTTATTTTTGACTTTTGACTTTTGACTTTTAACTTTTTATAATACCCCTATGTTTTTCTCTTCTCTTGAGCTTATAGGGTTTAAGTCATTTAAAAGGGAGAAATTTACCTTTGATAGACCTTTGACACTCTTTGTTGGACCAAATGGTTGCGGAAAGAGCAATATTTGTGATGCTATAAGGTGGGTATTGGGTGAGCAAAATCCCCATCTTCTTAGGGCAAAATCTATGCCAGACCTTATCTTTCACGGCGGAGAGAAAGAAAAACCAACAAGCATGGCAGAGGTTTCTATTTTATTAGATAATAGCAACAACCTCCTTAAAGCCCCTTTTTCTGATGTAAAGATTACAAGAAGGGTATTTCCTCAAGGAGAATCTGTATATATGCTCAATCAAAAACCCTGTAGACTCAAGGATATAAATGAATTGTTATTAGATACAGGCCTTTCCCAGGATGGCTATTTCTTAATGACACAGGAAAAAATAGAGCTACTACTAAAAAGCCCTGATGAAAGATTGGGTCTTTTTGAAGAGGCATCAGCAATTGCAGGCTATAGGGTAAAAAAGGAAGAGGTATTGGGAAATTTAAGAAAAACATTAGAGAATATTACAAGGCTAAGCGATATTATGGCAGAGCTTAAAAGGCAGGGAGATGGTTTAAAATACCAGGCGTCAAAGGCAAAGAGGTATAAGAGGCTAAAGGATGAGCTTAATATTTATAAATATCATACCCTATTGGAGGAATATAACAGAAAAAAAGAAGAATTGGCCTTAAAGGAGAAGGAAGAGAGAGAAATAGACAATGAAATTATAAAAAATGAGGGTATATTAAAGAAAAAAAGGGAAAAATTTACAACCCTCGTAAGCGGATTAAAGGAAAAAGATAATATGCTTTTTAAAATAAGGGAAAAGAAGGAGGGGTTAAGGGAGGAAATAGTAAGAAAAGAAGAAAGACTTATCTTTCTTTCGCAGATAATCTCCAGCCTCAAAGAAAAAGGGGTATTTCTTTTAACAAAAGAAAAAAATTTAAAAAATGAGCTTTCCAACATTAAGGCTGAAAGAGGGGCTATTGGTTTATTAGAAGAAAATTTAGAAATAAAAGAAAAAATAAAAAAGATGCAAGAAATTGAGGAGGAAATAAAAAATGAGCTTATTGATAACTTAAGCAGAAAGGCAGGGATAAAGGGAAAAAGGGAGGAGGGAGAAAGGGAAATTGGAAATATCAAAAATAGAACAAAAAGGCTAAAGGAGGAGGGAGAGAGGCTGGATAAGGAAAGGCTGGAAATAGTTTTAAAGAAGAAGGAGCTATCAGAACAAATACAAAGCATTAAGGAAAAAATAGAGGGGGAAAGAAAGAATTTTAATAATCTTAAAGAAAGAGAAAATGATATTTTAGAGCAAGGGGCAAAGACAAATAAAATGATTAATGAGATGAAAGAAGAAGAGACATCTTGCAAGCATAAGATTTCTTCTATCTCAAGCCTTCCCCTTGAAAAAAAGGCAGTAGAAAGGCTTATAAGGGATGGGATTGTCAAAGAAGCATCTATTCTGGAGAAAATGATAGAGGCAAAGGATGAATTTGCAAAGGCAATAGATGGATTTTTGGCTGATAGGCTTTGGTCCATAGTAGCAAAAGAGGATGAGATAAAATGGCTAATCTCCCATGCAAAGAAACTTAATCTAGGAAGGATATTTATTGTCTTAAAAGAAGGCAAAAAAATAAAAGAAAAAGAGCCTCCTTTGTCTTCTTCTGTAATTGGAAGAACCTCTGACCTTATTAAGGTAAAGGATGAAGGCATAAATTGGCTATTCTCCAATCTTTTGATTGTAAAGGATATTGAAACAGCCTTAAGGTTTTCTTCTCTTGGATGGAAAACGGTTACAATTGATGGCACAAGGGTAGAAAATGGAATAATTGAGATAGGTGACGAGATGGGCTTATTATCAAGGAAAAAAGAGCTAAATTCTTTAAAAAGGCGTTTAATTGAGCTAGAAGAAGGGTTAAAAGAATTAGAGAAAAAAAGAGAGAAAGAGGAAAAAGAAAAAATGGCTATTATTAAAGAATTGGAAAATAGCGAGAAATTGCTTTTAAAAGATGAGGATTGCCTTAAAAGGTTATTGCAAGAGGAGGAAGGAAAAAAGAGGGATGAAGATGCCCTGTCCTTAAAAATACAAAGATTAAAGGACGAGGCTCTTTTCTTTAAAGAGAGGGAGGATGAGCTATATAAAGAAATAGCATCTCTTGTCATCGAAGAAGAAAATAAAAATGTAAAATTGCTAGAGGAAAGGCTAAATGAAATAAAGGCAGAGCTAAAAGACTTGATGGATAGAGAGAGAAAAATGGAATTACAAAGGGATAAACTAACCATTCTTTTGGAAAGGGAAAAGAAACAGAAAGCAGAAATTGAAGGAATATCTTATGAAAAAGAAACCATTATAAAAGAGGTAAAGGAAAAAGAAAAAGAGCAAAACCTTATTGAAAAGGGGTTGCAGGAAGATAAAAAAGCCCTTTCTTTGATTCTTGATAACGAAGCAGGCATTGAAAAGACAAAATCACAAGCATCATCTTTTATCTTAGAAGAAGAAAAAAACATTTTGCAACTAGAAGAAAGGGTTAATAGCATTTATAGAATAAGGGAGGAGCATAATAAAGAAATAAAAGATATTTTTGTTTCTGTCTCCCTTCTTAATGAAAGGATAAATTCCATTGTCTCTGAATATGGAGAAAAAATAAAAAGCACAACAAACAGCCTTGACAAACAAAGGGCAGAGAAAATAGAAAAAGAGCTTATTCGTTATTGTGATGTAAATCTTTCATCTGCTTCTGAGTATGATAAAATAAAGGAGAGGCTTTATTTTTATGAACAAGAGCTTTCTGACCTAAATAAGGCAAAGGATGACCTCTATTGTCTTATAGATGACCTTGACAAAAAGGCAAAAGAGGTCTTTGGTGAGACATTTAAAAAGGCAAATGATAATTTTTCATCTATTTTTTTAAAGATATTTGGCAAAGGAGGTGCAGAAATTGTTATGAACAATGGAAAGATAGATATAGAAATAGCGCTACACGGAAAGAAGAAAAAGGGGCTTCTTTTGTTATCTTCTGGAGAAAAAACATTGCTTGCCATTGTTTTTTTGTTCTCCCTATTTATGGTAAAACCAGCACCATTTTGCTTTCTTGATGAGGCTGATGCCTCTTTGGATGAGGCAAATATTAAGAGGTTTGTAAGCCTTATTAAGCTGTTCTCAAATGATACCCAATTCCTTATAATAACCCATAATAAAAGGACAATAGAAATAGCTGACACAATCTATGGGATAACAATGGAGACACCAGGTGTTTCAAAAGCCCTCTCTATGAGGCTTAAGAATGAAGATACAAGAGGCTCTGCTTAAAGGAAGGCTTGCCCTCAATAGCCTTGAGCCAGAAATTCTCCTTTCTTCTATTCTAAAAAAAGAAATAATTGAGCTGTATAAAAACCCAAATTATGAGCTAAAAGAAGATGAGGTCTCTTGCTTTGAGAAATTGGTTTTGGAAAGAAAAAGGGGGGTTCCCTTGGAATATTTAACAGGTATGACAGAATTTATGGGTTTTTTATTTAAGATAACAGATGATGTTTTAATCCCAAGGAAAGAAACAGAGATATTAGTAGAGGAAGCAATAAAAGAGGCAGAAAAGATAAAAAATCCAAGAATAATTGATATAGGATGTGGCTCTGGTGCAATTGCCATATCTATAAAAAAATTTCTTCCAGGCTCTTATGTCCTTGCAACGGATATATCAGAAAAAGCCCTCCTTGTTTCCAAAATGAATGCAAAGATGCACAATATTTTTCTATATTTTGTATGTGCCTACCTTTTAAGTGCAATAAAGGGAAAATTTGATATTATTGTCTCTAATCCACCATATGTAGAGACAAACCTTGTTTTAAAATATGAGCCAAAAATAGCCCTTGACGGAGGACATTCTGGATTGGATTTTTATCCAGGGATATTTAAGGAAGCAGGCAATTTACTTGCTAAAGATGGGCTTTTAATCCTTGAAATTGGACAGGGAAAGAAGGAAGCTGTTTTAGAGATAGCAAAAAATCATAATTTTTCCCTTAAAAGAATTATCAATGATTATTCTGATATAGAAAGGGTATTATGTTTTTGCTATTGAACGCTTGGTATGTTCGCCGTGGCCACGAAATGTTCTTGTCGGAGAGAATTCGCCAAGCTTATGGCCAACCATATTCTCTGTGATATAGATAGGCAAAAATTTCTTTCCATTGTGGACTAAAAATGTATAGCCTACAAAATCAGGGGGTATAACTGAGCTTCTTGCCCATGTTTTAATAGGCTTTTTATCAGCCCCCATCTTTTTAATCTTCTCAAGCAATTTTTCATAAATATATGGACCCTTTTTTACCGACCTGCTCATTACTTCCTCCTTTTGATGATAAACTTATTAGATTCCTTGTCTTTCCTTCTTGTCTTTTTCCCTTTTGTTGGCTTTCCCCAAGGGCTTACAGGATGCCTGCCACCCGATGTCTTTCCCTCTCCTCCACCCAATGGATGGTCATGTGGATTCATAGCCACACCCCTTGTTTGAGGTCTTCTCCCCATATATCTTTTTCTTCCGGCTTTTCCAAAAGAAACATTTTCCCAATCAAAGTTTCCAACCCTTCCTATAACTGCCCTACAATTAAGGCTAATTTTCCTTATCTCGCCTGATGGAAGCTTGATATGACCATAATCTCCCTCTTTTGCTACAAGCTGGGCTGATGCACCTGCTCCCCTTGCAATCTGAGCCCCCTTTCCAGGTTTTAGCTCAATATTATGAATCTCTGTCCCAATCAGGATATTTTTAAGCGTCATAGCATTTCCTACATTTTGTTTTACCTCATCATTTGAGGATATAACCTCATCACCAACAGAAAGTCCATATGGAGCCACAATATACCTCTTTTCGCCATCCTCATATTTTATAAGGCCAATATTAGACGATCTGTTTGGATCGTATTCAATTGCTAGAACAAAACCCTTTATTCCAATTTTATCCCTTTTAAAATCAATTATCCTTAATCTCCTTTTTACACCGCCGCCCCTATGGCGAGATGTTATCCTTCCAAGATTATTCCTTCCGCCCGAGCTTTTCCACTTGGCAAGAAGGGATTTTTCTGGTTTTTTCTTTGTTGTTTCTTTTATAAGAACAGACATTCCCCTTCTTGCTGGCGTTGTTGGATTATATTTTTTTATCATACCCCTTCAAATATTCCAATAGATTGTCCTTTAACAAGGGTTACAATTGCCTTTTTTGTATCAGGCTTTTTGCCTATAATTCTTCCCCTTGTTCTTTTCTTTCCCTTATTTATCATTGTATTTACATCAGAGACCTTCACATTGAATGCCTTCTCTATTGCATTCTTTATCTCAATCTTATTAGCTAATGGATTAACGCGAAAAATATACTTGCCCTCTTTACGAAGATAATATGATTTCTCCGTTAATATTGGCTCTAAAACAATTCTATGAGCTAAAAAATCATCCATTTTACCAAAATTATACCAATATCAATCTGCCATTGTCAAGCAAATAGCAATTTACTTACTTTCTTAATAAAAATCCTTGACCTTCTCTTAAATAAAATAATAAGATATTGTTATAAAATGGTTTTTTAACAGCCCCCTTTGAAATTTAAGGGTTTTCTAATGGTAATGTTTTATAATTTCTTTTATTTCAATGGATTAAGAGTTATTCACAGGGTTAATAACCTGTGGATAAAAAAGGGGGCTGAAAAAACAAGGGGGTATTTTTTAAAATAAAAAGTAAGTTCTTTATTTTAAAGAGAATATAAAAACCTGTTAATAACTTGTGTAAAATGGAAAGAGGGTTTTGGGAAGAGGCACTAAACATCCTTAAAAAGGATATTCCAGAGGAGAAATTTGAGCTTTGGCTTAAACCAATAAAACCCATTGCGATAATTGACAATAAATTTAAAATTGGAATTCCTAATAAATATTTTAAGGATCAGCTTGAGGGGTGTTATAAAGATGCTTTGGAAAAAACCCTCTCTGGCCTTATAAACAACCCTATCTCTCTTGATTATGTTGTTGATAAATCTATCAAGGATACATTTATTAAAAAAATAGATAATATAAAAAGCAAGCTTACGCCTGTGTTTCCTATAACCCTAAATCCAAAATATACATTTAAATCCTTTGTTATTGGAGAAAATAATAGATTTGCACATGCAGCATCCTGGGCTGTTGCTGAAAAACCAGGACATGCCTATAATCCTTTGTTTATCTATGGTGGTGTTGGTTTAGGAAAAACCCATCTTATGCAGGCAATTGGAAGCCATATATTTTCAAAAAATTCTCAATTAAAAATAATATATGTATCAACAGAGCAATTTACAAATGAGTTTGTTGACTCTATACAATTTAATCAACCCTTAAAATTTAAAGAAAAATATAGAAATATAAATGTCCTTCTTATTGATGATATTCAATTTTTACAAGGAAAAGAGCAAACGCAGGATGAATTTTTTCACACATTTAACACCCTTTATGAATCTGGAAGGCAGATGGTTTTAACCTCTGATAGACCACCAAAGGATATTCCAACTATTGAAGAAAGGTTAAAGTCAAGGTTTGAAAGTGGTTTGATGACAGACATTCAGCCACCAAACCTAGAGACAAGAATAGCAATTTTAAAAAAGATAATGGAGAATGAAAATATAAAAATAGAGGATGATGTCCTTCATTTTATAGCAAGTAAGATAAAAACAAATATTAGGGAATTAGAGGGTGTAATGATTAGGGTAATTGCCCGCTCTATATTAGAAGAAAAAAAAATTACCCCTGAAATTATTGAGGGAATATTAAAAGATATGGTTTCTAAAAAGGATGATTTAAGTATCTCTATATCAACAATACAGAAAAAAATAGCAAAATATTTTAATATAAAAATTGAAGATATAAAAGCAAAAAATAGAAGCTTATCAAATATCCTTCCAAGGCATATAGCTATGTATCTTTGTAAAAAATTAACAAATTTCTCCCTTCCTGAAATTGGAAGGGAATTTGGAGGAAAAGACCATACAACCGTCCTTTATGCTTGTAATAAAATAGAAAAAAGGCTTCAATACGATAAAGACCTAAAAATAACAATAGATAATTTATCAACAGGTATATCTGAATAACTTTTGGATAAAATATATAGTTAAAAGTTATTATTTTTTATTAACAAATAGCTGTTAATAATAAATATCTTAAATATAAAATAAAAGTAGACTTATTAAGATTTTCACATTATTATTATTATTATGAAAATAATTTCTAAAAAAGAATTATTATTAGATCAATTTCAAAAAACTTTAGTTTCTAATATTAAATCTCCTATACCTATATTAAATAATATCTTCTTTGAAGCAAAAAATGGATATTTAACAACAATTTCAACTGATTTAAATATATCTATAAGATATAAACAAAAAATAGATATAGAAAAGGAGGGTTTAATTCTCTTACCAGGAAAAAAACTTACAGAAATTATAAATAATTTAGAGGATGATATAATAATAGAGATAGATAATTTAAAGACAAAAATAAGCTCTAAAAACTCTATATTTCATCTTATGGGAATATCACCTGAAGAATTTCCAATCTTTCCAGAAATTAAATGGGATATAGAATTTAAAATTTCTTCAAATATTTTATTAGAAATGATAAGAATGGTTATATTTTCAGCCTCACAAGATGAAACACTTATCCCTTTTTGTGGAATATATTTAGAATTAGAGGATAATAAAATAAAAATGGTAACAAGTGATAAATTTAGGTTAAGTGTTGTAGTAGATAATTTAGAAACAAAAAATAATATAAATCTTATAATTCCTATAAAAAGCGTTTATGAGATAATAAAGGTATTAAGGGGTATTGAGAAAGATATAAAGGTTTATATATCTGAAAAGGAAATAGGGGTAGAAACAGAAAATATATTATTTATATCAAGGCAATTAGAGGGAAAATTTCCAGATTATAATAAAATTATTCCTAAAGAGCCATTAAGGGAAATTGAATTAGATAGGGATATATTTAATTCTGTTTTAAAAAGGGTTTCTCTTATAACACAAGAGGGAGATAATTCTTCAAGATTTATTGTAGAAAAAAATAAACTTTCTATTACAGCAGAGAGTAGTTTAGGTGATGTAGTTGAGGAGATAGAGATAGATTATAAAGGTGATGAATTTAATATTTTATTTAATCCAAAATATATCCTTGATATATTAAGAAATATTTCTAGTAATAAAATTATATTTGCTATTTCTAATAATATAGATAAAGGAATTATTAAAATAAAAGATAACCCTAATATTATTTATATTATTATGCCGGTGAGGGAGTAAAAAAAACTCAAAACTCAAAATTGTGGATGTTATCACTACCCATACAAATGCAGATTTTGATGCTATTGCTTCTATTGTTGCCGCAGGTAAGATTTATCCATCTGCAAAAAAGGTTTTATCGGGTTCTGTAGAGGGTGTTGTAAAAGGGTTTCTTTTTCAAAATCCCCAAGATATTTTAAGGTCAAGGCAGATAAGGTTAAATGATATAAAAAGGCTTATCCTTGTTGATACAAGAGAAAAAAAAAGAATTGGAAAATTTTCACAAATTAAAAATATCCCAATTTATATCTATGACCATCACCCAAATCAACCAGATGATATATCAGGGGATAGGGTAATAGTAAAAGAATATGGTGCAACAATTACCATACTTTTAGAATATTTAAAGAAAAAGAAGATAAAAATAACAAAGGAGGAGGCATCTTTATTTTGCCTTGGGATATATGAAGATACAGGCTCTTTAACATTTCCAACAACAAAAAAAGAGGATATATCTTCTGTTTTATGGCTTCTTGATAAGGGTGCAGACCTTTCTCTTGTTTCATCATATTTAAATATAGGCCCAAATAGAGATGAAATTATCCTTCTTTCAAAGCTAATTACATCCACAAGGGTTTATAAGATAAACAATATTGACATTGCATTTTCCTTTGTAAAAATAGATAAATATATTGGCGATTTAGCTATTCTTGCCCACAGGATGATGGATATAGGCGGATTTTCTTCTCTTTTTCTCCTTGTTAAGAAAGAAGGTCATATTCACATCATTGCAAGGTCAAGAATAAAGGATGTGGATGTCGGTGCTATTCTTTCTGATTTTGGTGGAGGCGGTCATCCTGAGGCGGGTTCAACAACCATAAAAGCCCTGCCTATTTTAAAACTAAAAAAGATGCTTGTCTCAAGGATAAAGAGAAACAAAAGGAACCTTTTATTTTTAATGGAGGCAAAAACCCCTTTATTACTTAAAGATTTTATAGATGAGGCATCTAAATTGGCAGACGAAATGAGGGTTTTCTGCTATATTGTTGGTGGGTTTGTAAGGGATTTAATTATGGGAAGAGCTTCAAAAAGCCTTGATATTTTAATTGTGGGCGATGGAATATTATTTGCAAAAAATTTAAGCGAAAGGCTATCCCTTAATTGTATTTTTCACCACAGGTTCAAAACAGCCCAAATTTTAAAAAACGGAATAAAGATAGACATTGCCACATCTCGCTCTGAGGTCTATAGGCATCCTGGGGCCCTTCCTCTTGTGAAGGAGGCATCTTTAAAGAAAGATTTAAGGCGCCGGGATTTTACAATGAATACATTAGCAATTTTTTTAAATAACAGGGGAAAAGGAAACCTTGTAGATGTTTATGGAGGGTGTGATGATATTAGGAATAAGAGAATAAAAATCCTCCACAAAAAAAGCTTTATTGATGATCCAACGAGGATATTAAGGGCTGTAAGGTTTGAATCAAGACTAGGTTTTAAAATGGATAAAGAAACAGAGAGAGAGGCGTTTAATGCTATAAAGGAGGGCTATCTATTACATATAAGCAAACCCAGAATAAGAAATGAGCTTTGGCTTATTTTGTCTGACGAAAGACCTCAAAAGGCTTTTTTGCGTCTTTCTAAATTAGGCGCTTTAAGCTATATTCATCAAGGCTTAAATATAAATAAAAATGGATTTTTAAGAGCTAGCGAATCCTTGCTTCAGGCATCCATACTTGAGGATGAAATAGATATAGCCTTTCTTCATCTCCTTGTTCTTGTAGATAGCCTTACTAGCAAAGATGCAGAAAGATTTCTTTTTAGATTAAGGTTTTCTTCTAGGGTGCGAAAGGATGTTTTAAGGATAAAGGAGGACAAGGAGATTGTTTCGTTCTTAAGGAAGAAAAATCTTAAAAACAGCACAATTTATGAGAGGTTAAATAAGATGCCAATAGAGGGTTTGGTCTTTATAATGTCAAAGACAAGGAGTATCATTGTAAAGAAAAGGATATTCTTGTTCTTGACTGTGCTTAGAAAAATCTCGCCCCATCTTACAGGAGATTACCTAAAAAAGAGGGGAATTAAGCCTGGCCCTATATATAAAAAGATATTAAAGGAACTCTTTTATCTTAAGTTGGATGGGAAGATAAAGACAAAGGAGGATGAGGTAAAATTTCTGTCAACAATAAAATCTTGACGAACAATAAATTTTGTTTTATAATTTAAATATGAAGAAAGGTTTTACTTTAGTTGAGCTTTTAATTGCCATTGTAATTATTGGAGTTCTTCTTGGAATAGTTATTCCAAAGATTACAGAGACAATTGATAGGTCAAGGGAGACATCAACGCTGGGAAATCTTGGAAATCTGAAAACAGCAATTGCTACATATTTTGGACACAATGAAGAATGGCCAAGGGGGGATATAGCAGGACATAGTGATGGAGATCTTGATCCTCCTGGTCGGCTAGATGGAAATGATTTTGTAGCAGCCCTTGTTCCTGACTATATAGATAAAATCCCTCCTTGCATGTTAAGAAGGGGTATTGCCAATAACCATTCTACAATGACTTATACAAACGAGATATATCCACCAGAATATCTTGAAGACCATAGAAACATTACCAATGACGGTGGATGGTGGTATCATGTTGGAAGCCATACATTAAGAATAAATTCTTTAGAGAGGGATACAGTTGGTGTATTTTATTCCGACTATGAATGAAGGCATTAGGGATAGAGACATCAACCTCAACAGGAAGCCTTGCCATTGTGAATGAAAAAAATATTATTGCATCCTCTATATTTTCTTCAAATGTTTTAAAATATGGAGAATGGCTTGGTTTAGAGACAAAACACCTTCTTTCTTCTTCAAATACACCCATTTCTGAAATAGGGCTTATTGCTGTTTCATCCGGACCAGGCTCATTTACAGGCTTAAGGACAGGAATGGCATTTGGATATGGGATGGCAAAGGGTCTTAATATTCCCATTGTCTCTGTTGCTACCCTTGATGGCTTATCCTTTCATTTCGTTGAGGATGAAAGGCAAATTTGTCCTGTAATAGATGCAAGGAGAAAAAGGGTTTATATAGCCCTATATAAGAAAAAGAGAAGAATTTCCGATTACATAACCTGCAATATAGATGACCTCTTTCCTTTAATAAAAGAGGAGACAGTTTTTTTGGGTAATGGCTCTTTGCTTTATAAAGAGCTAATAAGGGAGAACCTTGGGAGCTTTGCCCAATTTGGCCTTTTTTTTAAAAATATACCCTTCTCGGCAAACATTGCATTTCTTGGGATTGAATACTTTAAAAAGGGGGAAACAAGTGATAGCTGTATCTATCCATAAATATACTAAACATCAATTGAATTTCAAGAATTCTATGTGTATGAAAAAAAATTCTAAATCCTAAGGTTATAACCAATTTTCAGCGATAAGGTTTTAAGGTTATAGGGAAGGTGGGTAAGATTGTAAAAATATTACCAAAAATTATACCTTATGGAAAAATTAACCTTCATTTGCACTGGTTTTATTAACCTGTTGAGCTTATGATGGGTAATTTTCTTTAGTTATACCCAACTTCACGGAAGCCTTGTGTCTACCCCTGATTTTTCAAGGGAGAAATTTTCATTATATACTACATAGCTTCCTATCCCTTGTAAATTCCCATTTTCCGCTACCCTACCATAGGAATTGACTACTTCAAAAAATTTATTATGTTTTGGCTCTAAAAAGCCGATATATATAATACTCAAGTTGACCATTTTTTAATTTTTAAGCTGCCTTCAGCAAGTTAGATAAAGGCTTAACCATCTTTCGGTCTTTGACAGTTTCATAAAGGTAATCAATCATATCATCATAGACTATATTCCT
>JBFMDZ010000035.1 GCA_040753555.1 bacterium | reverse complement strand
AATCTATTTCCCTCTTTATCAGAAACCCTTATTAAACCAAGTAGCTCTATAAATTCCTTTTGGTAATCCTCTATAAATCTTTTCATAATCTCATCCTTTAAAACATTTTTCAATATTATATACTAAATTATACTAAAAATCAATTTCAAGTAATTCATGACTGCGTCTTAACTATACCAAAAAGCAATTGGTTTTCGGTAATCCTATGACAAAAAATCCCAATGCCCAAATCCAATCTAGTTAGAAAATTTGCTATATCCTTAGATTGTAACTGTAATTTACTTAAAAAACCTGAATTAGATTACGAAAATATTATCAATTAGCCTTGTTGTTCCTATTTTTGCAGCTATGGCAATTAGGGTTTTTCCCTCTTTTAATGTATCTTTGTCTAGTATCTCTATATAATCTACATTAAACCCCTCCCCTTCAACCATTTCTTTCATTATAAAGATTACATCTTTTATGGGCTTTCCGCTTTCAAGAAGCATACCTCCTTTAATTAAAGATTGATAAAGAATTGGTGCTTTTTTCCTTTCATCTTTTGAAAGATAGGCATTTCTTGAACTCATTGCCAAACCATCCCCTTCCCTTATTGTTGGAAGAATTTTTATTTCTATCTCAAAGTTAAGGTCTTTGCTCATCTTTTTGATAATTATTGCCTGCTGATAATCCTTTTGTCCAAAATATGCCCTGTTTGGCTTTACAATATTAAAGAGCTTTGCAACAACAGTAAGAACACCCTGAAAGTGTGTTGGTCTTTTTTTTCCACATAAAATACCCTCATAATCAGGCATTTTTACAAATGCTTCTTGCTTTTCTGGATATAGGTCTTCTACATCTGGATGAAAGATATAATCAACCCCCTCTTTCTCTGCTAACTTATAATCATTCTCATATGTCCTTGGGTATCTTTCATAGTCTTCATTAAGCCCAAATTGCAATGGATTTACAAATATGCTTATTATCACATAGTTATTTTCCCTCCTTGCCTCCTTTATTAAAGAAAGATGGCCATTATGTAAAGCACCCATTGTTGGAACAAAGCCAATTGAACCTTTGGAACGCAGGATTTCTGCCATTTCCTGCATCTCTTTAGGGTTTTTTATTTCTATCAATTAAAACCTTGTAAGAAGGGAAACCCTGTGGGAATGGTTTAAATCTGGGTTATAAAGGTAGGCATAGTCAATCTGGCCAAGGAGATTTTTCATTACCCCCCTTCCACTTGACCTTATTCCAAATCCAATAGAATAGCCAGAAAGTGAATTATACCCTCCCCTTACATCAATGTTTGGAAGGAACTTATATTCTGTGCCAAGCTTAAATATTAAAGAGGAGTCATTTGGTTTTTCTACATCAAAGGCAAAAAGGACATTCTCTGCCATTTTGTATCCCAATCCTGCTTTAATATTAAATGGAAGGCTATTTTTGACATTATCTATTTCCATATCAGAACCAATGTTGTTTAAAGAGAGACCTAAAGATACATCTGGATTTAGGAATATCAAAGACCCAAGGTCTAAACAAATCTTGCTTCCCCTATACCCTGCATAATCCTGATGTATTGATTTTATGCTTCCTCCTAATGCCATTTGAGAAAACATTTGGCTATATGAGAATGCTAAAGCCATACATTCAACAGAGAGCTCCTTCCCTGTCTTCCCACTATCGCTTGCCTCATCTCCACCCTTTGTGTTCATAGAAGTAAGACTAATACCTAAACCATTGTTTTTTGACATAGGTTGAGCATAACCAAAAAAACCCAAGCCTATGTCGGCAAACCATTTTGTGTAAGCACCCAAAATCTCCTTTGTTTTAAGAGAAGAAATACCAGCAGGATTGTAATAAAGGCAAAAGCTATCATCTGCTATGCCAACAAATGCACCTGCCATCCCAACTTGCCTTGCCCCTTGGGGAATATTCACAAACCCACCTGTATTTTCTCCCCTTGCAAAGATAACACAAGGGAGAAATATTACCAAAAATAATAGAATTTTCTTCATCTTATTCAATCTTTTCTATAAAAGCCTTTGCGGATTTCAATACCTCTTTAACCACATTTACATTATAAAGATCTCCTCTGTAATAGCCAGCAATATGAAGTTCATGGTAGAGACGATCAAATTGCCTAAAAAGCTTTCCATTGTGGATATCTAAATGTTTTCTCAATGCCACTGAATAAGTCTCATATGATTTTGGAAGCTCCTTTTTTAAAAGCCCTTTGTTTAGCAAATAGCCATCTATTGCCTTTAGAATGGCAAGATATGCTGTGCCACAAGCCTCCTGGACATACTTGACATCCGTATAATCGTTGTCTTCAATCGGAGCCTTTTTTAATATCCCCTTTGCGTTATTTAAATACCTTAATGCTTCGTTCATTTTATTATTGCTTTATGATTACCATCTTCTTTATTACCCTCTCTGTCTTTGTTGGGTATTCTATGGTTACCTTATAGATATAAAGACCTGTTCCTAGCTTCTTTCCATCCTTGTTTGTGCAAGAATAACCAACCTCTTTCTTTCCTCCATCTGAAAAATCTCCCTCATAATCCCAAACAAGGTCTCCTGTGATGGTATAGAGCTTAATCTTAACATTTGCCTTTGTTTCTAAAAAGAAATTGAATTTTGTAGAGCCTTTTGCTGGGTTTGGAGAGGTGTAAACAGATTTTTCAATTTCTGCCTCCTCTTTTGTTGCTACATTTACTTGATATGTCGCACTTCCTTCATTCCCATTGTTATCAGATGCTAATATCCAATAATTTAAAGTGCATTTATTTTGGGATGGGATATTGAAAATAAATGTATTTGTTCCTGATGTGCTCTCATAGTTTTTTGTTCCTATGGTTTGCAAACCAAGGGGTTGATAATAAAGAACTATCTTTGCAAGGTTAAGCCCAACACCTTCATCATAGATTACTGCCTTAATATTTATTGGTTCATTTACATATACAACAGATGGTGTTCCATGCTGAATAATGGGTGAAACGTCTTCATTATACATAATTGCATATATATCCTTTATTTCTGTAGAGGCTGAAATTATAAGGCTAATTTTATTATTTGCTGGATCAGGTGTTCCGCCAAGATTTGTCCAGGAACTTCCACTTCCACAGATAAATAATTTTTGTTCATTGAATTGAGGAGATGGAAGATGATAATCCTTATAATGAAGGGTTAAAGTTACATTCTTAGCAAATTTACATTTATAGAGGGGGCTAGACTGTGTGCCATAGTAGAATTTGGTTATTGAGCCAATTAGTTTATATTCTTTATGGTCAAGGGTATCGGCCAAAAGGCTTACAAAAACCGTACTTGAGGCAACAGGGATATTATTACCACTTGGAGGAATAATCTCTGTTCCATAGGGGATGTCAAGGTATGTATTGCCGTTGTATATCACCTCTATCTCCTTTGGAATATTAAAGTAAAATGTTGCTTGTCTCATATTTCCTTTATTATCATAGGCAACTACTATAATTGTATATGTGCCTGATTCGGTTAAGGGAGAGATAAGATTTCCTATTATTTGTCCTGTATTAGACCCTGTTTCTTTATAAGAGCTTGTTAAAGGAATATCTACTCCATCCCTTTTTAGAGATATTGTTGAACTTGCCCCATTTATTCCAGATTCACCACAACCTAGCTCTGATATATTAGCTGTAATAGGACCAGAAAATGGGGATATTACACTTCCAGATGGCCAAGGGTCTGATATTATTGGAGGAATTGTATCTGCTATAGTAAATCTTATTGAATAAGGAGTGAAATTTCCATTTTTATCATAAACAGTGCCTTTGATACTATAGTTACCTGGGGTAGTAAGGGTAGATGGAAGATATAGCCATATTTTGTCTTGCCCCTCATAAACCTTACTTCCAATTATTTCTTGATTTTTGCTATCATAAAGCTCAATGGTTGATTTATCAAAATTTACACCTACGCCTCCTACATTATCCTCCATTTTTACCCATACATAGCCAACTGTGTTTATAGCTTGAGAAGACCCCTCTGATGGGTATGTAGCTGATACAGAAGGAGGGGTATTATCAGGAAGAGGGGGTTCTGGTATTTTAGAAACATCAAATTGACAAGAAACAGGGAGAAAATTAAGTCCATAATGCCCCCAGTCATAGGGCTTTGCATGCCATTTATTTGAATCAGGAAGATTCTCTTCCCAGTGAATGCTAACAAGGTTTCCACTTACCTGGAAGGTATATTTTCCAGCAGGATTCTTCCAATTTTTTATAGAAAATTCATAATTATAATAATAATTGCCATTTATATCCTTAAGGAATGGGACAAGGTTTCCATAATCATTTCCTGTATTTCCATCACCGGCCGTTACTGCTAAGCTACCCTTGTCATATCCACCATAATTTGGCATACCATCATTCCCTAACCAGGGGTCTATATCTTTATTTGGGCTCATATCTGGATAATTTTCCAAAACTATAGGCTTATTATCCTTATCAAATATTTGCAAGTTAAGAAATACATAGGGAAAGTTAAGATGTTGTGGAGATGCCCTAAGATCAAAGCCAAGATTTTTCAGCTGAAGGTCTGTTGGTTTGGCATAATTTGAACCATCCAGAATAACTGTAAATTTGATAAGAAGAGAAGACTCTGGCGAATCAGGTGAAGGCAGAAATGGCTGAGGAGATATATTTAAACTAATTATTCTCATATTAAGGTATGATACAATTATCTCTTTGCTTATAGGGTCTGAATAGTTTCCAACAGCATCACAAGCATCAATTATAGAGTAATAAAGACCCTCAGAAACCATATCTCCCATATTATCCCTTCCATCCCATAAATCAGAGGTATTTTCTCCCATCTTAGGAGAAAATGGAATAATGGTTCTTATATTTTCGCCTTTGCTATTATAGATATTTATCCTTACAGATGCCTCCTCTGATAAATGATACCCTATATCTAAATGCCCTTTCTCTGGATTAAATGGCGACGGTTCTGTATTAAAATTTGAAACAACTGGCTTACTGCCATCAAGAGAAATATTTAATCTGCTATCCGTATATCCATCATTCTCTGCATTTTCATTATTATATACAAAATGACTATATATTGGAGCAGAGCTTATATTATCATTCTCTTTTACCCGATAAAAACCAGAGTATATACCATCGCCTGGGAATTTATCAAAAAATGAAGAAAGCCCATTGTCAACAAGCTGTATGCCACAACGATAACTTCCTATATCAGCACCTCCATTGCCACCAGTTGCCCATAAAACATCTTCTACAATAATGCTTGAAATAGCATTATAATCAAAGACAAAAGGACCAGAATATAGATTTTGATTTGAAATTGTAAATGTGCCATCTTGGTTTGCCTGAGAAAGCCAGGTATGTATATTATCAGAGACAAGAATTAACCTTCCTATTTTTATATCAGAGCTTGTAATTGTAAGGCTTACACTTGTTTTTGTTGAGATTAAAGGAGAAATTGTATTTTCTACCCTAACAGCTGTAAGTGAGATTATAAGATTATCGTCCTTTTTCAAAACAGACTTTAAAGAATATGATCTTTGGGGTGTAATGCTTCTATAGTCTGCAATAGGATTTTCATAATATAATTCTGCATTAGAGATAATAGCTTCCTGGTTTTTAAAGGTTGTAATCCAAATGTAGCTATCTAATTCAATCTGCATACTTTGACCTTCTATTAGCCCCTTTTCGTCCAACCATTTCATTGTTAAGCTATCTGTGCTAGAGCCAGTAATGGTTAAACTTCCCAACTCCCTTTGCTCTTTCTTTTCTGGAATTATTCCAAGCCTTGCTATCCTTGATGTTGTAATGGGATTTAACCTGGTTCCATCAACGCTTATTGTTCCCATAATTGTATCGTTGTTTGTTCCAGGATTTCCTGCCTCATCTGTTATACTGCCTTTTATTTCCCATATTCCTTTATCACTTTCTTTTATTTTATACGAACCACTCCAAAGGTTATCTTGAAGTTTAAAAAGGGGAATAACAATACTATTGAGGATACATTGTGCTTCAACTATACCTGTTTCATAAGTCTTTAGGATAAAAGAAGCCTCCTCGTCCTTATAGAATGTCCTTCCACCTGTATTTTCTGTAATGCTTTCTATTGCAGGTGGTGTATTATCAATATAAATGGATATTGTCCTTGTAGATACATTTGCTACGCTATCTTTAGCTTTTAGCTCAATTGTATGAGAGCCCTCTCCAAATCCTGCTCCATTCCAGGTCCATAATCCAATTTCATCCTTTTTAAGAGAGCCTGATGTGATTTGGCTTCCATCAATAGTAAGGCTATAGCTTCCATCCCCATCAATAGAAAAGCTTATGTTTGTTGTATCCTGAACTCCTGTTGATGTTGCTGGCGAAAATCTATAATCATCTGCCAAAAGGGATAGGATATTTATTGGCGTGCTGTCAATGGTGATTATCTCTGTTTTTGTTCCGGTTTTCCCTCCAAAATTTACTATAGAAACCATAATGCTATGCGTTCCTTCGGTAAATGTGCCGTTATTTACATCTTTGCCATTCCAGATATAAGATGTAAGAGAGCCTTTTGTGTATGCCCCTTGTGCGTTTGCCAGGGTCCTTCCATCCACAGTAATGCTGTAGGTTCCATCTTCATCTGCACTAAATGATACTGTGATTGTATCACATTCACCAATAGAGGTATATGGAGAAAATGTATCGGCTGAAATGGTGAACACATCAATTGAAGGACCAAGCCAAAAAACATTGAAGTAAAATTTATTAGGGGCACCTGTATTTCCAGCCGTATCTTTTATATATGCCTCAATGGTATATTCACCCCCCTCTGTCAAAGGAGAGCTTATTGTTCCTACTATCCTTCCCTGCCTATTGTCTCCATAATATGTTACAGTTGCTGGTATGTCTGTTCCCCCCTTCTTTAATGACAATGTTAGGGTTGTTGTATTTAAGTCTGGGTCTTCATTATCTACTACCTTAACATCAACCGAGATTGTTCCAGAATATGGGGCTTTTTTATCCCCTGATGGATATGGATTGTATATAGTTGGCATAACTATTCTAACATTAAATGTATAAATAGAAGAGATAGAATGACCTGCATAATCATAGGCTTTAACACTCCAGGTATAGTCACCAGCAGGAAGGGAGGATTTTGGCTTCCCTATAATCCTTCCTGTATTGGGGGATGTTCCAAGTTCATAACTTTTTGTTAATTCTACATTCCCATATGGTCCAGTAAGGCTAATGGTTGATGTTGCCCAATCTATCCTTAAATCTTCCCTCTCAGCGATATATTCCTCAATTATCTCTGCACTAATAGCTCCTGAATATGGTGCGATAAGTCTATCTCCATTAGGAGGCTCTGGATTAATTATAAATGGAAATATAGTTTTAAAATAGAAGCTAAAAGATGTTGAATTAACATTTCCCGCACCATCATAAGCCTTTACAAAGATTGTATATGTTCCATCATCGCTTCCATCACCCAGCAGGGGCTCGCTAAGATTTCCCATTATCTTTCCTGCATTGTTATTTGTATTTGGCGTTACATAATGGTCTTGGGTAATAGAAATAGTGGTATAGCCCTTCTTTAAAGAAATAGAGCTATTCTCCCAATCTATTCCAGATTCACCCTTTCCTATATCTGATAGAAACACCTCAATAGGACCAGAGAATGGGGAAATTACAATGCTTCCATCAGCTGGATAGGGCGTATGAATTTCTGGTTTGGTTATATCCTTCATTATAAATGAAAATCCTTGATAATCTGCTGCCAATCCATTTCCCTTTACATCAACTGGCTTTACCTTTATGGTATATGAGCCAGGGCTTGAATTGTCTAATGGAGTGTCAAGAACCCATCTGATTATATCTACTCCATCATTTTCTTGATGTCCTGCAACCTTCTGGCCTGTTTTATCAACCAAAAATATCTCGCTCCTTGCAAAGTCTATTCCAGATGCCCCAGAATCTGGCTTTTCTTTTAGCCTTGCCCAAACTAAAGTTATTGAGCCAGAGTCTATTACCTGGCCTGCTGAAGGGTTTGTAACCTCTACAACAGGGGGTTCTGTATCTGGAAGAACAGGTGGAGGAGGAGGCTGGACAGATACCTCCTTATCAACAATTTCTGATTTGAGATTATAGTGGTTAGAATAGAGAAAGTAATCGGGATATGCATGCCACTTCTCCTCTGCCTCCCCTGAATCATTTACAAGCTCCCACATAATGCTTACAAGGCTTGCTCCTACTCTAAAGATATATGTTCCCTCTGCAATATCCCAATCTACTACTCCATAGTTAAAGTTAAAAGAATAATTCCCATTTGTGTCTTTATCAAATGCAACAAGGTTTCCATAGTCATTGCCTGCATTTCCATCACCTTTATCAGGTTCTGCTGGATTTCCAAGGGAATAATCATAGAAATGGCTTCCATCTGCATAGAAAGGCAAACCATGAAGATCCCAGTCTATATCATCCTTAGACAAGTCGGGAAAGAAGGTAGTAGTAAGAACCCCTCCTTTTTGGTCATATATTTTAAGGTCAAATAAACCATAAGGTGCATTAAGGTAATTATAATACTTAAAGCCCGCTTCTGTGATATAGTTTTCTCTATAAAAATTAAAATTAAAACCAAGATTATTAAGTTGGGTTTCTGTAACATTTCCTCCCCTTGAGCTTTTAAGAACAGCCCTAAAGCTTATAACAGCATCAACTGAATTAAGAACTTCCTTATCTGGCCAAAATGGATTTGGTGCAACATTTAGGTTTTCTATTGCTATCTCAATAGATGTCAAAACAATCTCGCCCTCTTTTGTGATTGCCTTATTCCCTGCCTCATCCTCTGCCTCAATATAATAGGTATAATGTGCATCAGAAACTCTAAAGCCTCCGCTATTCTTTCCATCCCAATTTAGGGTTACATTCTCTCCAAATTGTGCCTCAGGGGATTCTAATATCCTTATAAGATTGTTGCTTGAATCATAAATCCTTATCTTTACATAGGCTTTCTCCGAAAGGTTATACTTAATGGAAAGGTTAGTCAAATATGGATTAAAGGGAATAGGGGAAACGCTATTATTTGAAATAATTGGGGCTGTTGCATCAATGGTTATCTTCTGCCTTTCATCTTGGTAGGGAGAATTCTCAGCTGACTTCCTATTAAAGATAAATTTGCCAATAATTTGAGCATCATTCGTATCATTTCCCTCCTTTATTGTATATACACCAGAGTATATCCCATCGCCGATAAAAATATCGCCTGATAAGATGCCAATCCCATCAATTGCATCATCTGAAAGCTGAATACTCTTAACAACAGAGCCAATGTCAATCTTACTATCTCCGCCACAAGCAGGAGAAACCATACCTCCAAAAGAGGGAGAGATGTTTGTATAATCAGAAACAAAGGGACCTGAATATAGATTTTGATTTGATATTGTAAATAAGCCATTGTTTGTTGCTGTTGCCATCCATATAGTTTTATTATCAGAAATAAGGATTGATTTCCCAATAGCTATACTGGAATGAGAAATTGTAATACTTCCTTGATATTTTTCTAAAGCCCCAAGTGAAAACTCGCTATCAATCTTAACTCCCTCCAAAGAGAAAACTATATCATCCCCTGCTTTTAAGGTTTTCTTTAAAGCATAGGATGTCCCTGGATTTACCTTTGTATAATCATTTATTGGTGTGCCGTAATAAAGAAAGCCATTGTTAAGGCTGACAGTTCTATTGCTAGATGTTCCTACCCAAATATGCTTTCTTTCAAAATCTACCACCTTTATCTTTTGACCATCACTTAAGTCCTCGTTTTCCCATTTTATGGTCAGGGTATCTGTTTCTGAGCCTGTAATAGTATAGCCTTGCAAAGAGGGTCTGTTTTCCTTTTCTGGAATAAAGCCTATTCTTGTAATCCTTGCCTTTTGGGTTGGCCTTATCCTGCTTCCATCAAGGGTTATGGTTCCAAAGATGCTCTCGGTGGGAGGATTTCCAGCTCTGTCGATAAAAGAGGCGCATACCGTAAAGCTTCCCACATCAGCTTGAGCTACTGGATAATATCCTTGATAAATATTGCCCTCTTCAGATGTACCCTCTCCCACAGAGAAAACAGAAACCTCCCTTGTCAAGGTGTCCTGCACCAGCCTAATCCTTCCTTCCTCTACATCTACATCTATATCCTTTGTCTTTAAGGTGAATTGGATAACCTCATCTCGGTAAAATACATCACCACCTGTATTATTATTTAAACTTAAAAGAGGCCATATTCGGTCAATAACGACAGAGATAGAATCCCATGTAGAGCTTCCATACTCATCAAATACCGTAACTTCTATTATATGACTCCCTTCTTCTGCTTCCCTATCTGTATATGACCCATTCCAGGTAAATGCGCCTCTATAAAGCCCTGCACTTACATCATAGGTAAGATTTCCAATCGGATTTCCATCGGGAAGAAGGCCATCAACCTTGACAGAGAATGTGCCTAGTTCATCAGATTCAACATAAAGAGTGATAAAATCCTTTGAACCGGTAGAGGTTCCCGGAGAAAAATATTCTTCTGAAACATAAAGAGAGATAATTTCGGGAGGAAAGTTTGCCCCCCCTTGTTCTAATGCCCTTTGTACATTTATCCTTCCTGCTCCCAAGCCTGATTGGGTAACGCTATCTGCGGTTTTTTCAATAATCTCCCTTATTTTTTCAGCCGAGAAGCCTTGAAAGTGAGAGAATAGAAGCCCGGCCAGGCCTGCCACAAAAGGCGATGCCATTGATGTTCCATCGTAATTGGCATATTTTCCCTCATTAATGGTGGAAAAAATCTGCTCACCCGGTGCACATATATCAACCCAATCCCCATAGTTTGAAAAGCTTGTTTTTTTATCAGCGAGGTCTGTTGCAGCAACCGCCATTACCGAATCATAACCTGCTGGGTAAGACTTAGAGGTGCTATTCTCATTCCCTGCCGCTGCTACAACAAGAATACCCTTATTTCTTGCCTCATCACAGGCATCTTCCGCTACTTGAGAGAAATCCGAACCTCCCAGGCTAAGATTTATCACCTTTATCCCTGGATGTCTTGATGCCTCTAAGATAGCATAGGCTACATCTGCCACTTCGCCATATCCATCTTTATTAAGCACCTTGATTGCTAATACCTTACAGTCTCCTGCCACGCCTGCCCCACCTATTTCATTATTAGTAAGAGCAGAGGCAATTCCCGCCACATGTGAACCATGACCATTATCATCATCAGGCTCAAGATCATTATTCACATAATCATAACCTTTGATTATCTTTGGGTCAGCAACAGAAAATGGGGTGCTTGTTGAATATAAATCAGGGTGGTCAAGGTCAATGCCTGTATCAATAATCGCAATAATAACGCCCGTTGTGCCCATTGTTATATCCCATCCATTATTCGCCTTAATCTTATCAAGCCCCCATTGCATGCCAAAATAAGGGTCATTGGGAGTAAATAAAGCCTTTACAATATAGTTTGGCTCTGCATATTCAACATTTAGGTCTTTCTTATAAGCCTCAATTACCTTAAAGATATCAACATCCTTGGGAAACTTTAGCTTATACACCGAGGCAAACCTTTCATCCTCAATCTTTTCAAAGGCTCTCTTATAAGAAAGAATGCGAAAGGATTTACCCAAAGAAGGAATTACCGAAATTGCCCTTTTTGGCTTTACTTTGACTAATACCTCTTGGGGAACAAAATTTTGAGCGCCATATCCAGATAGGGAAAGCAAAATACAGCCAGCAAAAATTCCTAGGAATAATAATTTTCTCATTATAAAAATTTAAATTAGTTTATCCTTTAGCCTTATTTTTTGTCAAGAGATTTTGTAAAATAGCCTCCTGTATATCCATCAAGTAAAGCAGAAAGCTCTTCTATTTTTAATTTATTTTTTTCACTGTCTGCAAAAAGCCCTTTTCTTTCAAAATAAAGCCTTGTAACATCTTGGATAATCTCATTCCTTAACCCTGTCATAAGCCTTGAACGGGTATCAATTCCTTCCATATCATCTGTATAAAGAAGCTTGCCAAAATCCCATGTAAAGGAAAGCCCCCAATTATTAGGTCCTGTAATGAACCCTGTGCTTGCATAGCTTGTAACATTTTTTGAATAGTTTATTGAAAATTCTGGAAACAATGCCTTGTATTTTGCCTTTTTCATCCAATTCTTTATAAGGCTTGGGCTAACATTTGCATACCTTATTGCCATTTCCTGAACCTCCTGGATTGTTGGACAATTATCCTCCTTAATATAGGTCTTATTTTCTAGTTCTAAAGAAGGATGTAGATTTTTGCTTTCATTATCTTTTATTAAAACAGAACCTCCTTCGCATTCTAAATAAACCTTATTATCCTTTGTTGTTATAGAAAGAATCTCTCCATATTCTGATGTTATATCCTCTATCTCTATAACCTTTTCTTCACAAAAAACAAGGCTTGCAAGAAAAATAAAAAATAAAAAGATTTTTATTTTACCTTGGGTCCTGTTGGACTCGAACCAACCGCCCACGGCTTAAAAGGCCGCTACTCTACCGGATGAGCTAAGGACCCTCTTAAAAAATTTTAATTGTAAATTACAAATTGTAGTTTTTTATTCCTTTGCTCGTCAAGAAAAAATACTATAAAGAAAACCTATAAATCTTTATACCTGGATTTGGAAATTCAATATTCCTTTTTAGAAATATAGCAGAAGATATATATGAGCTTCTTTTAAAAACCAGGGTTAGTTTTTTAAAAGACTTTTTTATTTCATCTTCTTTTTCCCACACATTTCCCCTTTCAACAATTATAATGTATCCCTCTTTATCTTCAAAATCCTCGCCTATTTTCTTTAATTTGTATTTTGGAAGGCTAAAAGGAGGACAGGAACATGGAGGTGTATATTTATCAACCAGAAGAATAAGGCTTTGTTTAGGAATATTCTTGTTTATCCATCTACCTGCAGAAATAAAGTTATTGCCCTTAAAATCAAGATTTAAAAGAAATGAATTATGGATAAGAAAAACCAGGTTTAATAAAAAGAGCAATTTTATAATAATTCCTTTCTTTCCAGAAAAAAGTTCTATTGAAGAAGCAAGAACTAGAAGAGAAATAGGAAGGAAAAGCAGAACAATACGAAGGTAGCCAATGCACATTACACCCGGGGTAAGAAGGCACAGAGAGAAAAAAACAAGCTTTTTAAATAAGGAAGAAAATTTAAAGAAGCAATAGAGACCTAAGAGAAAAAGGGGAATAGCAAAGGGGGTAATGTTTTCAGTAAGCTCATTAAAAAATGAAGAAACTTTTTCTATCTCTGGAACCACATACCCTCCTTTTCGCATTTTAGAATCCAATTCATTACCTCCTGTTGTGGCATGGAATACTATAGTTCTATTATAAAATTCTTCAAATGAAAGGATGCTATAAGGATTTGTTGAGAAGAAAATGAATATTGAGAATAAAGGTAAAAACAGATGTTTGAATTTAAAGATTTTTTTTAGAAAGCATGCAATTAAAGGAAGGGGAAGGAGCAAGAAATTAACAAATGATGCTCCCATAGATAGACCAATAAAGAATGATGCAAGAAAATAATTCTTTACCTTAGGTTTTTCTATAATTCTTAAGGCAAAGAATATGCCAAGTATCCCAAGGAAGGTTGCAAATATATGTGGTTTGCTAATGTGAGAGAAAAGAATCATTGTTGGACTTAATGCAAAGAAAAGGGCTGATAGTAATCCAATAGTGGTTGAAAAATAGGATGAACCAATTAGGTAAATAATATATGTAGAGCCTATATTTGAAATAGCGCCAAGGCTCCTTCCAATAATATGTATTTTTCCTACCTCATCTGGATTAAGAAAACAGGATGAAAGGTCAGAGATATTAAGGATTCCAAAGGATTTAGCAAGGAACAGAAGAAATCCAATTGAATAGAGATAGGCTCCACCATAGGTGAAGAAATTTGGATTGAAATCTAATTTTTCTGGATTTATCCTTGCTATTGCTCCATAGGTTTTTGCAGAATCAGGTTCTTCAGTCTGAAGCAGAAAGCCACGCATAGAGTTAATAAATACTTCATTGTCTGATGGCTGGTAGATTTTCCATTTATCGTAGACTTTATATACATCTTCCCTTGTTTTGATAAGGATAGGAGTAAGTTTTTCAATCTCCTTCATACTTCCAAAGACAAGAAGTGATCTTTCTTTTGAAGGAAGACCCCAATCTATCCCTGAAAAATTGAAATAAAAAGAAAGCCCTAAAATTGGGATAATAAGTAATTTTTTAATGATAGCCATTTTTAAAACTAAAAAAATTCTATTCTTTATTCCTTTACTTGTCAAGGAAAAGAACATATAATTTTTTTATGACATTTGAAGAAAAACCCTGGGGAAGATATGATGTCTTGGATTCTGGAAAGGGGTATAAGGTAAAGAAAATAAAGGTATATCCTGGACATAGATTAAGCCTTCAATTTCATTATAAAAGGTCTGAGTATTGGATTGTTGCCTCTGGTTGTGCAAATGTTAGGGTTTCTGATAAAGAAATAATTCTTAAAAGTGGAGATTATGTTTTTATTCCTGTATCTTCTCCCCATCGCCTTGAAAATAAAGGAGAAGAAGATCTTATTGTTATTGAAATAGCCCTTGGAGATTACATAGAAGAGGATGATATTGTAAGGATTGAAGATGACTATGGAAGATAATAAAAGGGTCAAGAGTCAAGAGTCAAGGGTCGGGAGTCAAAATGTATATTGTGCCATTCTAGTTGGAGGGCCTGGAAAGAGGCTTTGGCCTCTTTCTACAAAAGAAAAACCAAAGCCGTTCCTTCCTTTGATAACAGATAAACCTTTGATAAAAGAGACATTAGAGAGGGTTATTGATGTATTCCCGAAAGAAAGGATAAGGTTTGTCTTATCAAAAGAGCATAAAGGGCTTGCAAAATCTATATTTCCCTGGACAAGCAATGAAAACTATATTGTTGAACCAGAGCCAAGGGATACAGCGGCTGCAATTGGTCTTGTATCCTTTTTTCTTCCTGAAGATGCAACCTTAATTGTTCTATCATCTGACCATTATATCTCTGACAAAAAAAGCTTTCAAAAGGGAATTCTTTATGGCATTGAATTTTTAAAAGAAAGCCCTGATTTTATCTTAACCTTTGGGATAAAGCCAGAAAGACCAGAGACAGGCTATGGATATATTGAAAGAGACATTCTCTTGAAAGAAAATATCTACAAGGTGGCTAGATTTGTTGAGAAGCCAGATCTTGAAACAGCAAAGATTTATATAGAAAATGGCAATTATTTTTGGAATTCAGGGATATTTATATTTAAAAACAAGAGGATTCAAGGGCTATTTAAAGAATTCCTCCCCGAGCATTTTAAGGTTTTAAGAGAGAAAGATATGGAGGGATTTAGATGTCTTCCAAAGGTCTCTATTGACTATGGAATAATGGAACATATTACAACCATTGGGATGATTAAGGCAGATTTTAAATGGGATGACATTGGAGGATATTCCTCCCTTTTAAGGGTTCATAAGAAAGATAAAAATAACAACCTTGTATTTGGAGATTATAGAGGGATTGATACAAAGGATTGCATTATCTATTCAAAAGATGCTATAATTAGAACGATCGGAGTCTTAAACCTTGTTATTGCACATTCAAATGGAAATGTCCTTATTGCATCAAGGGATAGGTTAGATGAAATTAAAAGGCTACTAGATGAATAAAATATTACTTATTCTTCTTATTCTTGTAATTGGGTGTTGTGAGGGTAAAGTTAAAAAGGCAAAAAAGGGAACAATTACAACGCAAATGAATAGTCAGGAGTCTGGAGTCAAGGGTCAAGGGTCAAAAAATATAATAGGGACAATAACAGGGATAAATTGGTATAGCTCTCTTGAGGAGGCAAAAAATAATGGGTCTTTTACAAACCTTCCCCTTATGATTGATTTTTATGCAGATTGGTGTGTATGGTGCAAAAAATTAGACAATGAAACATTTAAGGATAAGGATGTTATAAGGGAATCCTTAAACTTTATTCCAGTAAGGCTAGATTGCACAAGGGATAGAAATATAGTAAAAGAATATGGAATATTAGGCCTTCCAACAATTGTTTTTCTTGGAACATCTGGCGTAAGGTATGATTGTTTGGGTTTTAGAAATGCATCTGATTTTCTCCTTGAAATGAAAAAGGCACAAGAGAAGATGAAACCACACTAAATTTTCGGTATGTGTTTAGCTTTAATGGAACAAATGAAATCCGAAATTCGAAATCCGAAATTTTAAAACAAATTCAAATGACTAAAATTGAAAATTCAAAACAATATAATTTATTTGTTATGAGAATAAAGATT
>JBFMDZ010000034.1 GCA_040753555.1 bacterium | reverse complement strand
GCATTCTATATAATATATCGGCATTTTTGAGAGGAAACCTTAAGAGGCTTTTTTTGCGAAAAATATTTTCTTATTTTCCAGGAAGGCTTGATAATATAGCCTTTATAACTTCACCGAGAATTGCTAACACCAAAGGCTTTAGAAATCGGGTTTGGTGAAAGAGAAGAAAGGAAACCCCAAGAGATGCTGGATGAATTTTATAAAGGATTAGTAAGTGAACGAGGAAAATTAAGAGTAGAACCTGAAACCCGCAATTATATCAGAAAAGAGATGTCTTATAGGGTTTTGGAAATTATTGAGCATATTGACTCATTTTCTACCACAATTAGAAAGGCAAACAAGAAGAATCCATTAGTCATCATTGATGGATTGGATAAACCTGATTTAGACATTGCCTATAGGGTATTCTATAATCGTGCCACCTCAATTACCCAACCAGCCTGTAAGATAATTTACACCATACCCATAGTCCTTCTGTATCAACCTGAATTTAGAAGCATTGGGCATAATTTTCATAACCAATTTATCCTTCCTAATATCAAAATTCAGGATAAAGATGGAAAGGTCTACGAAAAGGGATATGAAATGCTTCGCTGTGCGGTGATGAAACGCATATCCAGCGATCTAATTGAAGATGATGCACTCAATCTATTGATCTCAAAAAGTGGTGGAGTGATGCGGGAGCTTACCTCACTTGTCAAAACTGCTTGTGATATAGCCATAAACGATGGAAAGAATGAGATTGATCTTGCATCATCTAAGAAGGCGGTTAATGAGATAAAAAATGATTACCGCAGAGCCCTTCGTGAAGAACACTACCAGGAGCTTAATATGATTCTTCAGACAAAGGAGATTCGTAAATTAACCTTTCCTGAACTGCTTCATAACCTTAGTGTTCTCCAATATATTAATGATGAAGAATGGTGGAATATCCATCCCATAGTCCTTGATTTGCTTAAGGAAGAAGCCAATGAAATTGGGTATTGAAAATAAAGAAAAGATTACTCAACTAATTTCTACCTTACAACTTGCAAAGTCTACCAATTGCTTGATTATCGCCAAATGTAATGAATTGGAGTTGCGTGAGTTAATTTATGAAAAAGTTAGTACTGCCTTCCAAAATAAAATCTCTATTTATAAACTAAAGATAGATGCTTCAAATAAAGACCTGCCAGGTATTTTGAGTAAGACTGAGGTAGCTCCTGATGTAGTCTTCTTTGTTTATGGAATTGAAGAGGCAATGCCTGATGTCATTAAATACCTTAATTTTAAACGGGAGGTCTTCTATGAAATAAAGAGACCGGTAGTAATATGGGTAAATGATTTTGTTTTAAGGGAAATAGGCACAAAGGCATTAGATTTTTGGGCATTTAGAAGTAGGGTCTTTGAATTCAGGATGCCAAAAATGGAGAAAGTAATACCAGAGTCAATTAAAGAGCTTTTAAATAAACGCCGTGAGATTGATAAGGCGATAAGAAGGGATTATAAACAAAAGGTTACATTGATGCTCACTGATATTGTTGGCTCAACCCAATATAGGGATATTGCCTGGAGGGCAATATTACAAAGGCATAATGATATGCTTTTCCCAATAATTGAAAAGCATAATGGTAAGATAATCAAGACAACTGGCGATGCGATTATGGCAGGGTTTGAGAAAGCAGAAGATGGGGTTTTTAGTGCAATCAAGATGCAGAAAGCTTTGGCAGAGTATAACAAAGGGGTAGAGGATAAAATCCATATTAGAATTGGCCTCCACACAGGTATGGTAATCACCAAGCCAGATGACATCTATGGTTATGTGGCTAATATTGGCGCAAGAATTGAGGCATTAGCTGAAGAAGACCAAATCCTTATTTCAGGGGCGGTCAAAGATGGATTTACTGAGAAAGGCTTTAATTTATATTTTTGTGGGAATTATTCCCTAAAAGGGATAGCAGAAAGGATACCAATTTATGAGGTTCTTTGGTTTGAAGGCCAAAAGCCAAAGAAATCGAAGAAGCCTGAAGAACCAGTTGTCTTTAGCCTGCACAATCAAACCCCGCCTGAACCGAATTTTGTGGGTAGAATTGAGGAGCTTAAGGCAATCACAAATTGGTATAAATCCCCTGAGGTAAAGATAGGCGCATTAGTCGGCTGGGGTGGGGTGGGGAAATCGGCATTAGTCAGAAAATGGTTTGATTGCCTGAAAGAAAGCAACATTCATCCTGACGGCATATTCTGGTGGGGATTTTATCGCAATCCTTACCTTGACCGTTTCCTTATCGCATTATTTGTTTATCTCTCCCAAGATAGATTTAAGCTTGATGATTACAAGACATCCTGGCAGAAGATAGACAAGATAAAAGAGCTTCTTTTAGAAAGGGAATATCTGATTATCTTAGATGGCTTGGAAGAAATGCAAAAATCCCAGTCAGACAATGAATTTGGTAAGATGCAACACCCAGAATTTACCGACTTACTCAAATACATTGCTGATGCAGATTTTAGAGGCTTATTCATAGTAACCACAAGGTTCTCTTTAACTGACATTGAGAAATACCTCAGCTATCAAAGGCTTGAGATAGAGGAATTGTCAAGAGAGGATACAAGGCTATTGTTTCAAAGAATTGGGGTAAGAGGAGGAGAGGATGAGATAGATGCTATCTGGAAAGAGTTTAAGGGCCATACCCTAAGCCTTGTTCTTTTGGCAAATTATTTAGGTCCTGGGGGTGATATTAAGAGAGCAAAGGAAATACCGTCATTCTATTCTGACAAAGAGGCAGGAGGAAAGGCATACAGAATCCTCCTTTGGTATGATAAACAATTAAATGAAGAACAAAGAAGATTTATGAAGATATTCTCCCTCTTTAGAGGTGCGGTCTCGGAAAGGGAGTTTGAGGGAGTATTCCAAACCAAAATGGATTTTCACTTCCAAAGAATGGTAGAGAACCTTTGCCAAAGAAGGCTCATTACCAAAGGCGACCATACCTACACCACCCATCCTCTGATCAAGGGCTACTTTGAGTCTATATTTGATAAGGAAGAAAAGAAGCTAACCCACAAGGCAATCTATGAATACTTTGGAAAGAGAACAAAAGATATGCCACAAACCTTAGAAGAGATGCAGCCATTGTTTGAGCAGGTCTATCATGGATGTTCTGCTGGGCTTTATGATGAGGTATATAATGATGTCTATCAGGACAAAATTCATCGTGGCAATGAATTCTATATCACCCATAAACTTGGTGCATACGCAGCTGACCTTTCCCTTAGCCTAAACTTCTTTCCCAATAAAGACCTCTCTCAGATGCCAGGGGTTAGTAAAAAGCAAGATAGAGCCTGGCTACTTAATGAGACAGGGGTTTCACTTCTATTTATCGGAAGACCTTCTGAGGCAAGGGATTTAATGATAAGGGCAATAAAGATGGATATTGAAAATGAAGACTGGAAGAATGCCTCTCTTGGTTATCAAAATCTGGCTGATCTTCAAATAAGCATAGGAGAGGTTATAAGCACAAAGGAGGCTTCTAAAAAAGCACTTGAGATGGCAGAGAAGGCAAATGATAAACAATATATAGTTATTTCAAAAGTCCGGCTTGGCTATAGCCTATTTCTATTAGGAGAGACAGAAAGTGCAGAAAGATACTTTAAAGAGGCAGATAGGCTTCAAAAAGAAATTGACCCTGAGGCTGGTGGGCTTTATGCCTTTTCTGGAGATCTATATGCCGACCTTTTGATGGAATTAGAAAGGATAGCTGATGCCTTTAGGATAAGCAAAAGAAACCTTGAAATATGTATGAAATATAAATGGCCTAATAATATTTCAAAATGCCATCGCTCCTTAGGAAAAATAGAGCGAATAAGAAAGGATTATCATAAATCTAAGAAACACTTAGATAAAGCCTTACAGATTGGAAAAGCAATTGGAGTTCCTTACCTTGAAATAGAAGCCCTGATTGAATTTGGCAGGCTAAAATTAGAGATAAACGACTACAAAGGGTGTGAGAAAGACCTACAAAATGCCCTTAAGCTATGTGCTCACACAGGCTTTAAGCTCTACGAACCCGAGGCAGAGCTAATCTTAGCCAAGCTATACTCAGCCCAAGGAAATTCAGAGCAAGCCAAACCCCTTGCCCAATCCGCCTACCAAAAAGCCAGCCAAATGCACTACCACTGGCCAAAACTTGAGGCTCTCGCATTTATTAGAAGGGATAGATAAATAATGGTCAGAAACAATAGAGTTGTTGCCCGCCCTCGTAGCACTCACCTGGCCTGCCTCCTATCCAGCTTATGAGAACACAAATTGATCTCGGCTTTCAAGGAACCTAGTGTTAAAATATTTATTTTGCCATTTGTTCGTGTCACAAAGGTCCTGCCACGCTTTATCCAGGTTTTTCTCCTTCCTGTAAAGTTTCTGCAGCTTGTAGCGCCACTTATAGTGATTTACAACATCAAGGACATGGGTAGCGAACGCCTCGGCCACTTGCTGGTTACGACGAATGATCACGAGATTTTCGTCATTGGCGTAGGAAGCCTTAAAACCTAGATTATGGCTGCCAGTGACTACAGCGCAATCCTCCAAGAACGGATCTACAACGAGCACCTTGTCGTGGATAGCCGCGTGTCCAAGCTTCAGCAGTTCTTTCTCCCAGTAGCCAAAGTCGTCTGGTATACCGGCAACTCCTGTGATGACGATATTAGAACGCTTCTGGACTGATCGGCTGAAGACTCGGACTGTGCCGGCTTTATCTGCGGTCTTCGCATCAGAAATTGCGCCACGAACAAACAATGTCTTGCCTTCCTTTGCCCGTGCAGCCGCCACTTCCTTCACTTTGTCAATGATGCTTGGGGTTCCTGGATTAAACAGCAAAAAGAGTATCACCTTCTGTGCCCCCTCAATGATCTTGTAGACCTCCGCCAAGTCCACCGGAACTTCACTTGAATTCTTAGTCTTTCTCCGGGTGTTTGGTGAAAACCATACCTTCAGGCTCCCAGCCCCAGGCCCCAACGAGACTTCCTTTGGATTCTTGTGTGCCCATGTCCGAAGCTTTTGACCCTGAAGTTGGACCTGTTCATTTCGCAGTCGCTTCCAATACTCAAGGTAATGCGAGGCTATGACCTTGTCGTCAATGAGAATAGCGTTGTTTGTCTGACCGCAGAGACCAGTCGGAGTCCAGTTCGTGCTCCCGGTTAGCACAGAGCGGATTTGCCGCTGTGCATCCTCGTAAACGATGAACTTATTGTGACCGATACTATTGCCCTTAAGCATCCGATCTATCAGGTAGATATTATCGTTCGCACGAAGCCGTTTACGCGACTGGGCGTTCGTTCCATCGTAGACCATAGTTTGCTTCCCACCCACTTTCTTTGATGAGTTGGCGTTTGAGAGCACAAGCTGGGTTCCGGGGGTATTCTCTAAGTCACAAATCAACTCTCTATCGGTGAGCTCGTATAGCGCAGCGTAACAAGTGCCTCCATTCTTCTGGGTTAAACAAAGAAGTTCACGCAGAGTGGGCAACAACTCTTTTGTTAGCCGTTGGCGAATCCGGTGTTTTGGGGTGCCAATATCTGCTCGGAGTTTCTTGATGTTTTTGGCGGGCGCGTTGGTGCCCCGATTCATTCCCTGAGTCGAAAGGAGTCCACGGTTGAAGACCACGCGAGTTTTCCCGATCTGTAGACGAATGAGCTCGTCACAATCGGGTTAGAATCGCGCTCTGGAAACTCGGGAGTGCCATGGACGGCATAGATGTGGTATCGGAAGCGACCTTCACGAGGCGCATACACATCCTTCCACTGAAACGACTGGATTGGCCATATGTCAGTGTTCCGTGGACCCATCGGTTTTTTTACTTTCTCAAAACCAACCCATGCCAGCAACGGCTTCGGGGTCCTACCTTCTTCTTCACGGTGGATCGAGAAACCGAGACAGCCAGGAATCTTCTTTGGAATACTCCACCAGATGTATGCAATGTCGTTATTGGTGATGACTTTAACTTTGGCTTTCATATTTACCTTTTCTTCTTTTGTTACTTTAACATTCATTTTTATCTTTTAATTATTTCGAAAAATTATATTCTTAAAAATATGGGTAAGTTCCAGTTTTTAGCTTTTAAAAAATTGAAGGAGATTTAAAAGCCAAAAGCCAAAGGCTAATGGCTAAACACATACAAGCTTGCCAAAGAGAAAGCTCAATGCGGCTGCTAACCTGCTTTGAACAAAGCTTCTCAACTAACCCTTTAGGAAAGAGAGCTTTTCTTTCAATCTCTCTATCTCATCCTTCTGTTCTTTTATCTGGTTTGTTATCTCTTCCCCTTGTCTTTCAATAGCAATCCAGACAAAGAGATTGATAATGGCTGAGAGCATTATTATGCCTATTGCTACTAAGCAGAGGAACAATATAAGGTTATCTACCTTCTTATAGACTATTGCGATAAATAGGATTGCCAGAAAGAGAAGCACTATTATCAGAGAAAAACAGAGGCTGAAGATAATGTTTCTTCGGTTATTCTTTCCCACAAAGTCTAAAAAGTCCGTTATCTTTGACATCACACACCTCCCTGCCCCATAAACACAAATCAATATCGGTAGCTAGCATTATAACATTATTTTTAGGTATGTGTTTAGCTGACCTATTTTAGGCATAAAATTTGGACATTGGACATTTTAGTTTGTGTGTTTGGATTTAAAATTTGAGCTAGACACATACAAGATAGTCAAGCATTTTAATCTAAAGGGGATAGCCTTATGGCAACTTGAAATAGATGAATAAAAGATTGACCAAACCCCCTCTTTTATTGTATTATTCACGATATGAAATTATGAGCTTAAAATTAGCACATTTAAAAATGGTTTACAATCTTGAAGATAGAAGGTATTATTTTGGTTAAGAAATGTTGTAGACAAACTTATTTTTAAACACAATGTAAAAACAGATGAAGTGGAAGAGGTGTTTAAGAAAGGAGCAAAGTTTCGTTTCGTTGAAAAAGGTAAGCGAAGGAAGGAAGATATGTATGTAGCGTTTGGACAAGCCGAGAGTGGACGGTATTTGACTGTACTTTTTATATATAAGAACAAGACAAAGGAAGCTCTAATATTGAGTGCAAGAGATATGGCGAAAAAGGAGAGAAAACAATATGGTAAAAAATAACTTAGATATATTTCATTTTAAGTCATTAGATAAGATAATAGATTTCTTTGACACCCACGATTTAGGAGAATACTGGGATAAGATGCCTGAAGCACATTTTGAGGTTGGTATTAAAAGGAGTATTCATCTTGTTGCCATTGAGCCAGATCTTGCTAAAATGCTAACAGAGATTGCTATATCAAGCCAAACTTTATCCGAATCCCTTATCAACTTATGGCTGAGAGAGAAGATTAAAAGCTATGTAGGGATGCAAAGCAAGGTAATGCTATCTTAAAGAAATGAAAACAGGGGCTGAAATATTGATTGAGGCATTAAAAGAGGAAGGGGTAGATGTAATCTTTGGCTATCAAGGAGGGGCTGTTCTTCCTATATTTGATGTCTTCTATAAAACACCAGAGATAAAGATTGTCCTTGTTAGGCATGAACAAGGAGCTGCCCATTCTGCGGATGGATATGCAAGGTCAACAGGAAAGACTGGCGTCTGCATTGCAACATCAGGGCCTGGAGCAACAAATCTTGTTACAGGCATTGCAACAGCATATATGGATTCAATTCCAATGGTTGCTATAACCGGCCAGGTTCCAACCTCAATGATTGGAAACGATGCATTTCAAGAGGCAGATATTGTTGGAATAACAAGGCCTATAACCAAGCAGAATTACCTTGTAAAGAATACAGCCAATCTATACGAGATTGTAAAAGAGGCATTCTATCTTGCAAGAAGTGGAAGACCAGGCCCTATTTTGATTGACATTCCAAAGGATGTATCATCTGGCAAGGCATCCTATAAGCCAATTAAGGAGGTTTCTTTAAGAAGCTATAGCCCAACATACAAGGGACATCCTGTGCAGATAAAAAAGGCAGCTGAAATTATTGAAAAATCCCAAAAGCCTGTTGTCTATTCTGGAGGTGGCGTTATATCAAGTAGCGCATCAGAGCAATTAAGGGAATTTATAGAGAAAACAGGGATTCCAATAACAAATACCCTGATGGGATTAGGTGGATTTCCCGGAGAACACCCGCTGTTTTTAGGGATGCTTGGGATGCATGGAACAAGGTATGCAAACAATGCAATAGTTGAGGCAGACCTTATTATTGCAATTGGTGCAAGGTTTGATGATAGGATAACAGGAAAAATGGATGAATTTGCAAAAAATGCAAAGGTTATACATATAGACATAGACCCAGCAGAGATAGGGAAAAATATTGCTGTAGATATTCCAATTGTCGGTGATTGTAAGGAGATAATAAGTGAATTAAATAAGATTGTAAAGCCACCAAGCATTTCAAGTTGGATAAATAAGATACAGGGATGGAAGAAAGAATATCCTTTAGCATACAAAGATGATGGAGGGCTTAAACCACAATATGTTATTGAGAGAATATACGAGATAACAAAAGGAGAGGCAATCATTACAACAGAGGTTGGTCAAAATCAGATGTGGGCAGCACAATACTATAAATTTAAAAGACCAAGGCAATTTTTATCATCAGGTGGACTTGGAACAATGGGATATGGATTTCCAGCTGCAATTGGTGCCTCTATTGGAAATCCTAATGCAATTGTATTTGATATTGCAGGTGATGGCTCTATACAAATGAATATTCAGGAATTGGCAACCTGCGTTCAGGAGAAATTGCCTGTTAAGGTTGCTATATTGAATAACCAGTATTTGGGAATGGTTAGGCAATGGCAGGAGCTATTCTATGAAAAGAGGTATTCCCATACAGACATTGCAATTGCACCAGATTTTGTAAAGCTTGCAGAAGCCTATGGTGCGCTTGGAATAAGGGTTGAAAGACAAGAGGATGTAGATTCTGCAATTCACAGGGCAATTAAATTTAAAGGCCCTGTCTTGATAGATTTCAGAATTGCAAAGTATGAAAATGTATTTCCAATGGTTCCAGCAGGTGCATCTTTATCCCAAATGATAGATGGGATTGCGTAAGTAAGATTGGTGTTAGCCAATTAGAGAGATTTGATTGTTTTTATAAAAAGTATTTTTTAATACCTTGAAAGTTTCTTAAGATAATACATTTTATCTTCAGGATACCATATCTCTTCCCATTTCCAGGGACACACAAAATTTTTTTGTTGACATCTATGTAAAATATTTAGTAGAATATAAATTTTTATGGCAAGAATAGTAGGCGTAGATCTTCCAAAGAATAAACGGATAGAGGCGGCACTTCCCTGTATCTATGGGATTGGGCCATCTCTTTCCAAGGATATTCTCCAAAAAGCAAATGTAAATTCCAGTATAAGGGTAGCTGACCTCTCTGAAGAACAAGCTACAGCAATCAGAAGAGAAATTGAGACATCGGGGATTAAAGTAGAAGGAGAGCTTAGAAGAGAGGTAAATATGAATATCAAGCGATTGATTGAAATAGGTACTTATAGGGGATTAAGGCATAGAAAAGGGCTTCCTGTTAGAGGTCAAAGAACCCATACAAACGCAAGAACAAAGAGGGGAAAGAGAAAGACAGTAGGAGCAAAGGTTAAAAAGTAATGGCACCAAGGGTAAAAAAGGAAAAAAAAGATAAAAAAAAGGATAGAAAGATAGGGATTGCCTGTATTTATATACAATCAACATTTAATAATACCATTGTCACAATTGCTTCTTCAGAAGGAAATGTTGTTTGCTGGGCATCTGCTGGTTCTGTTGGTTTTAAAGGAACAAAAAAGGGGACACCATTTGCTGCTCAAATTGCCGCAGATACAGCCGCAAAAAAAGCTTTTGAATATGGAGTAAAAGATGCAATTATTTTTGTTACAGGCCCTGGTGCAGGAAGGGAATCCGCTGTTCGTGCCATCCAGGCAGCTGGAATGAATATTAAGACAATAAGGGATGTAACTCCAATTCCCCATAATGGATGTAGGGCAAGAAAAAGAAGAAGGGTATGAAAAAAGTCAAAAGTCAAAATGCAAAAGTCAAAATGGTGGTAAGGATTTATAAATAGTTTTTAGTTTTTAAGATGGCAAGATATAGAGGTTCAAGTTGTAGAATTTGCAGGGGAAAGGCTGAAAAGCTTTTCCTTAAAGGAAAAAGGTGTTTGAGCGAAAAATGTGGATTTAGCAAAAGGCCATATCCACCTGGAAGCCAAGGACCAAACCTTAAGGCAAGAAAAATCTCTGATTATGGAAAAGAGCTTTATGAAAAACAAAAGGCAAAATATATATATGGTGTTTTAGAAAAGCAATTTAAAAATTATTTTAAGAAAGCAAAAACCTTACAAGGGCTTTGTGGAGAGAATCTTCTTATTCTTCTTGAAAGGAGGCTTGATAATGTTATTTATAGGGCGGGTTGGGCAACTACCAGAACAGGCGCACGACAAATGGTATCCCATAATCACATTAAGATAAATGGAAGAGGGGTGAATATCCCATCATATCTTGTTAAGGTTTCTGAAACAATAGAATTAGATAAAGAGCCAATGTCTTCGGCTGCCAATCTTCCTTTATGGCTAAAGGTAGATGGCAAAAAAATAGAGGTTTTGCGATTTCCAGCGAGAAAAGAAATAGCAACTCCCATAGAAGAAAATAAGATTGTTGCATTTTATTCTAAATAAGGAGGAAAAATATGAAAGAATGTGGGATTAAAAAATTAGAATGGCAAGATTTAACGCCTGTCTATGGAAAGCTTATTGTTGAACCATTTAGAAGGGGAAATGCCACTACCATAGGTAATAGCATAAGAAGGATATTGCTTTCATCTATAGAGGGGGTTGCTATTACCTCTGTTAAGATAGATGGCATTCTTCATGAATTTACAGCAATACCAGGGGTAGTAGAAGACCCAATTGACTTTATCTTAAATATCAGAGGGATTGTTTTTAAATATGAAGGGGATGAAAAAAAGGAATTGTTTTTAGAAGCAGGAAAAGGGGCTGTATCTGCCGGAATGATAAAAACGCCAGCAGATGTAATAATAGTCAATCCAGAACACTATCTTGCTACAGTATCTGAGGGAAAATTAAAGATGGAAATGGAATTAGAAAGGGGTGTTGGTTATGTTCCAGCCCTTGAGGAAAAAAGGGAAAAAAGAATAGGCGTAATTCCTATTGATACCTATTTTTCTCCCATAAAAAGGGTGAATCTTGTAATAGAAAATGTAAGAATAGGTCAAACATCAGACTATGAAAGGCTTGTCCTTGAAATTACAACAAATGGCTCTATAGGTCCAAAGGAGGCTGTAATAAAAACAGCATCCATATTATCTGATTGGACATCTTTCTTTATCAATCCAGAACCATTTGAGATTAAAGAAGAGATGCCCGAAAAAATTGATGAAGAAAGGGAAATGTTAAGAAAGATTTTAAATACAAGCATTGATGAGCTTGAAATATCTGTCAGGGCATCCAATTGCCTTCGTTTAGCAGGGATAATAAGAATTGGAGATATTGCAAAGATGGAAGAGCAAGAGCTATTAAAGATGAAAAATTTTGGAAGGAAATCCCTTACAGAGGTAAAGGAAAAGCTTGCTGAATATAGCCTTACATTATCAATGCCAGGTGTAGATGAGCTTTTAGAGCCTTTATCAGAAGAGGAAATACAAAAGGCAAAGGAGGGAATTATAAAAAAAGATGAGACACAGGAAGAAATATCATCAATGCCAGGTGTAGATGAGCTTTTAGAGCCTTTATCAGAAGAGGAAATACAAAAGGCAAAAGAGGGAATTATAAAAAAAGATGAGACACAGGAAGAAATATCTTAAGATTAAAGGATCTATAAGCCATAGAAAGGCTCTTCTTTCTAATCTGGCAACAGAGCTTTTTAAGCACAAAACAATAAAAACAACCTATGTAAAAGCAAAGGCTTTATCAAAGCTTGCTGAAAGGCTAATAACAGAAGCAAAGAAACAAACCCTTGCTTCCCATAGAAATATTATTTCAAACCTCCATAACAAAGAGGTTGCAAAGAATCTCTTTGAAAGCGCAAAAGGATTCATTCAAAAGGGTGGATATACAAAAGTCCTTAAGCTTCCTACAAGGCATGGAGATAATAGCCAAATGGCAATTATCTCCCTTTGCGAGCCAAAACAAACCCCTCCTCAAAATGAGGGAGAAAGCAAAACATCGTCATAGCTTAAATCTATAAGCTTTATATTAGAAAGGTCTCTTTTTAAAATAACCTCAAGCCTTTTAAACCTTTTGGTAGAACCTTTCAATTCTTGAGGAATACATATCCAAAGGCTATCCAAAGAAAAAAATACCTTATCTTTTTCAAACCTTATTTCCTTTATCTTTGGAAAGAATGAATAATTTTTTGCGCTTTTTAAAAGAAAAAATAGACAAGAAACATTTATTGTGCCTTTCTTTTCATAAAAACCAGAAAGATAGGGTAGGCTTTGTGTCCCCTTTATAGGAAATATAACCCCATTTTTATCTACCCCAATACCATCTTTAATCCATACAAAAGCCCTTTTTGGTTCAACGAGAATAACAAGCCTATTTGGGGGATACCTCTGAATTTGAACTTTGTCTATTCTTACATCAGAAGAGATATATTTACAAAGGCTATCTTTTTTTAATTTGAAAAGATTGGGTTTTATCCCTAGATAATTTTGCCTTAAAAAATTCTTCCATAACCTTCTAATTTCATTTTCTGATATATCACCCGATACTTTTATATCTACCTTTTCTATGGTAAAAAGGGAAGATAAAAGAAACATTCTAATTCCATAAATCAGAAGGAAAAGGATAAAAATGAATAAAATAAACCTTGCTAATCTCTTACAAGCCATCTTTCTATAGTATAATTTTTCTGTGTAATTAAAGAAAGAAAAGAAGAAACCAAAGGTTTTGTAAAAGAAAGGATTAAGGAATAATCATAGATAGATGGATTTTCTTTCTCATATCTTTTCTTTTCTTCACAATTAAAATCCTTTTTAAAGAGCAAGAAGCCATTGCTATCAAATAAAGAGAGGGAGGATGAAAGGGTTGCCTTTCTGTCTGTATAGTATGTTCTTAAGAATTCATACCTATTCTCATCCTTAATAAATTTTGTAGAGACATCAAAATCTTTTAGGTCAGAAACATTATAGCCAAGAATATCAATTATAAGGATATTATCTACAAGGAGCTTTAAGCTTACATTTTTAATCTCCTCCTGTGTTTTTGGATAGGATTCATTGTAGACGATATAGAAATTTGCCTCTTTTATTATCTGCTCCTTTATTGCTGATAAAATAAGCGGAATAAGATTTTTGTCTTCTGAAGAAATACAAAGACCAATTCTTTCTGTCTTTGAAAAATCAATAGATGGAGGAAGGTCTTTTTCTATCCTTATCTTTTCAACTAATGAGCTATTCTTTAATCCCTTTGGGATAGAACAAGGAGAAAGAGCGGCAAGGTTTTTAAAATATACCTCCTCTTTATCAAGGGAAATTGCTTTTTTGTAAGATAAAATTGCCTCATCTTTTCTTCCAAGATATTCATAGACTATGCCAAGATTGTTGTTTATTTTTGCCGAATTAGGATAAAGCGTTTTTGCCTTTTCTAAATAAAACCTTGCTTCATTCCATAAATTATTCTTGATGCAATAGATAGCGTAGTTATTTAGCGACCCCTCCTCTGTTATTCGCTGATGGCAAGAAGCAAGAATAATGGAAAGAATAAAATAAATGTAACTACTCACCTTTTTAACTAAATCTGTCTTAATTGCGAACATTGGCTTATCTTTTGCAAACCTTAAGCAGACCACAGACTACAGACCTTAAGACAATAGACCAAAATAAGAAAAAGGTCTGATGTCTCCTGTCTCTTGTCTTCATAATAGAACTTGCTATAACCTGAATAGATACGATTATTTTTTGTATGTGTTTAATTATAGTTTAAGATAAGATGGAAAGAAAGTCAAAATATAAAACTAAACGTATTATTATTCTAAAACGGAACTTCCGTAGCAAAAATTGTGTAAGTCCAGCCTTTAAAATGTGCATACGATTATTTTCTCTATTTGTAACTATTCAGTATATCGTATTTTATATGTTTGGCTGTTTTAAAATTCATCCATTCTATAATAAATCCCAAATCCCAAGTTCAAATGTCAAAAAAATGTCCAATTTCCAATGTCCAATATCATTTCAAATTATTGGGATTTGGACATTGGGATTTCATTTGTCATTGGGATTTGGACATTGGGATTTTTATTCTTTGGCTTCATTATTTTCCTTAACATTATCTAAACATATACATTCCTTATTTCCCTATAGGGTGAATAGTTACCTCTATTTTTATTAAAAAAGGATTTGCTTGAAATTCAATTGATTTTTGGTATAAAAACTATGCTTACTATAGACCTCCTGTTACATATACCTTTCGTCCCTTCCCAAGTCTAAAACATCACACATCCCCTTCTTTCTTCTTTCTACCCCCCTTACAAAAAATCCTTGAAATTCTAATAATGCTGTGAGATAATTTATTTGTTGCATTTATCTGGATTATCCTCCTTTTTGAGAGATTTAAAAGGATATTATACCCTTTCGTGAAGCAACATTTTACTTATTTGCACTAAATTCCGTGAAGAGCCAAAAACTTAAAGATGCGGTTGTAGCTCAACTGGACAGAGCAACTGACTACGAATCAGTAGGTTAAGGGTTCAAATCCCTTCAGCCGTGTATAATTGTAAATTTTAAATTGCAAAATTTTATGGAAAACATTAGGAATTTTTCAATAATTGCCCATATTGACCATGGAAAGACAACCCTGGCAGATAGGCTGCTTGAGACAACAAAAACCATTGAGAAAAAGGATATGAAGGAGCAAATCCTTGACAATATGGATCTTGAGAGGGAAAGGGGGATAACAATAAAGGCGCATCCCATAAGAATGACATATAGCCTAGATGGAAAGGAATATATCCTAAATCTCATTGATACACCAGGTCATGTTGATTTTTCCTATGAGGTTGCAAGGAGCTTGGCGGCTGTTGAGGGTGTTCTTTTGGTAATTGATGCCTCACAGGGCGTTGAGGCACAGACAATAGCCCATACATATCTTGCAAAGGCACAAAACAAAAAGATAATTCCTGTAATTAACAAGATAGACTTAGAAAACATTGACCTTGATAGTGTCCTTTCTCAGATAAAAACATTAACAGACGAGGTGCCAATCCTTGCTTCAGCAAAGGATGGAATTGGAATAGATGAAATATTTGAAAGGATTATAAAGGATATACCAGCACCAAAAGGCGATATATCAAAGCCAACACAGGCTTTAATCTTTGATTCATACTTTGACCCATATAAGGGTGTTGTCCTCTATTGCAGGGTATTTCAGGGTATAATAAAAGAGGGAGATAAAATTATTTTAATGTCAAGTAATACAAATTATGATGTTTCAGAGATTGGAACACTAAAGATGGGGCTTGTCCGAAAAAAAGAGCTAAAAGCAGGAGAGGTTGGATATATCTGTGCTGGAATAAGGAAACTATCTGATGCCTCTGTTGGTGATACCATAACAACGCAACAATTAAAGGCAGAAAAACCCCTTCCTGGCTATAAAAGGCTTAAGCCAATGGTTTTTGCATCAATATTTCCAGGCGAGGGAACGGATTTTGCCGAGCTTGCCTCTTCTATTGAAAAATATTCCCTAAATGATGCCTCATTTGTCTTTCATAAAGAATCATCAAAAGCATTGGGATTTGGCTTTAGGTGTGGATTTTTAGGCCTTTTGCATATGGATATTGTCCAGGAGAGGCTTGAGAGGGAATATGAGGTTTCCCTTGTCCTTTCGTCACCAAGTATTCCATACAGGGTTTATCTTGAGGGAGGAAGAAGCCTTGAAATAGAAAACCCAATTGATTTTCCAGACCCTTCATTTATTGTTAAAACAGAAGAGCCTTATATCAAGGCAACCATTATTGTTCCGGAGGAATACCTCTCTCCTGTCTTAAACCTGGTTAAGGAAAAGAGGGGAATAAAAAAGGCAATAAATTATATTGAGGGAAGAAGGCTTATCTTAGAATATGAAATCCCCCTTTATGAGATGGTTATTGATTTCTACGATAGGCTAAAATCTGTCTCCTGTGGACTTGCTTCATTTGATTATGACCTTTCAGATTGGAAGGAGGTAAACCTTGTTAAGCTTGATATTTTGCTCTCTGGCGAGGTTATAGAACCCCTTTCATTGCTTATTAGAAAAGAGGATGCCTACAAAAAGGCAAAATCACTTACCCTAAAGCTTAAGGAGATAATTCCAAGGCAACAATTTGCTGTAGCAATTCAAGCCTCCATTGGAAAGAATGTCATTGCAAGGGAAACAATCCCAACATTTAGAAAGGATGTTACAGCAAAGTGCTATGGAGGGGATATAACAAGAAAGAGAAAGCTCCTTGATAAGCAAAAAGAGGGAAAAAAAAGGATGAAGGTAATAGGAAGGCTAAAGCTCCCCCAGGAGGCATTTCAGGCTATACTTTCGGCTTGATGGAGATTTAAAAGGCACAAATTTTACCCGTAACTTCAATGCTTACAGGATAATCTTTTATGATATTATAAACCTTCTCCTCTAAAGATTTTGTTTTTTTTATAACATAAACTTTTATTACTGGTTTACCGCCTTCTTCTCCAATGCCAGTTCCCGTAACATTTTCCATATTTAAAATCCAACTTCAACAGAAACTTGGCGAAATTGGTGGTAGCGAAAACAGAAATCCTTGTATTTATAAGGGATTAAGGGGTATAGGGAGGTAAAAATCACAAAAAAGTGAGTGACAAAAAAATGTAAAAAAGAGAAAATATTTCCAGACTATAGTTAAATTTAATAATAAGATTCTTGGTAACTATTCACCCTATAGGGAAATAAGGAATGTATATGTTTAGATAATGTTAAGGAAAATAATGAAGCCAAAGAATAAAAATCCCAATGTCCAAATCCCAATGACAAATGAAATCCCAATGTCC
>JBFMDZ010000033.1 GCA_040753555.1 bacterium | reverse complement strand
TATCGGCTTTGAGAGTTCTGCCTGCTCCTCGATGAACAGTATCGGCCTTAAGACACGATGGTAAATTTCGGGGCTCAATCCCTTCACTTGCGTTGTGTCCCGATGTCTCCTACCTTCCAGCATCATTCAGTTTGTTACCTCCCTGAATGTGGAATTAAGTATTGGGCTGGTGGCTAACCTTTGCTTAAAGATTGGACTTTCACCAACAAGAGCCAATACGCTTTGCTTGGCACACTCATCTCTTTTTACCTCCTTTCTTTTTCCTCTATTTTGTCACGAGTTTCTTTCTTAGAATCAATTATTGATCCAACTACACTGCCAATCATTGATCCAATAACAGCAGGAAATATTAATCCTTTTGGTCCAGTAAAAGGATAATATGTATAGTACCACACCCCAGCTCCAATCCCCGCTCCTATAATTGCCCCAATTATCCTTCCTTTTTTAGGCTTTTCCTCAAGCTTGCCTTCTTCATCAGATTTCAATGAGAATGCAGGGTTTGTGCTCATATGCAATAGACTAGCATTGGACATCCCTTGATCGCCTGAATAAAATTGTAAAGAGGGGCAAAACTTTTCTGTAAGTTCTATTTCAACGCCATAGCCTTTTGTATGCAAAAATATAAAGGCTAGACTAAGTAAAATAGCTTTTTTCTTCATCTTTTTACCTTCTTATAAGTTCTTCAAATCTTGAATAAAAAGGGAAATCTAGGTAGCTTAGGTTATTCTAAAAATGACGGTTGTTTTTTTCTTTGTCCCTTTTAGGGAATAAGAAAAAGGGTCTATTTATTTTACCTACAGGGTTTTCACCTTTTGACTTATTTTTGCATTTTAAGTTTTTAGTTCTTTGACACCTCCCCCAAGCTTATCTTTAGCCAGCCACGTCCTTCATTGCTCTTCTTTAACCTAGGCATTCACTGTATACCCTTATTATCTTACCCGTGCTACCACAGATTACCCTTTCTCTTCAATTTTCAAAGAACACTTTTTTAGTTTCTAAAAAAATTAGAATTTAAACCCTATATCCTTGTCAAGGGTTTTTTTATAAATTCTCCTCCAGTAAAAATTTTTCTAAAGTTTTTTAACAAAAATGCCAATATTACATTAAAAATATAAATGATTTCAACAAATTCTATTTCAAAGCTTGCTTCTATAGCCAATATTTCTGCTTCAAAAAAGGCTAGCTTCTACATAAAATGGTCATGGGAAAGTGGCAATTATGATAAGGTAGAGATAAGTCAAGAGGCAAAGGAACTTAAGAAATTACTGGAACAATCTATACCCTCAGATGGGGTTTTAATAAGTCAAAGGAGACCATGGTATTTTAGGGATTATTATGAATATACTAATAGGCTGGCTATGGATAGGCTAGCTATGGAAGAGACAGAAAGATTGATTGAGATTGCAAGAAAGGATGGTTTTGACCTTGACTTTAATATGGTATATGAAGATGTGAAGAAATATCATTCTGTTAGGAAGGAACCTCTTTTTTCATATTTTATTGATGAAAATGGCCATATAGGATTTGATGGCACATATCAATCTAGGAGAAAAATCAATCGAGTACCATATCCCTTTGTTGTAAAGATTTGGTCCACGCATATCTTTACTCCACGATCCACTCTCTGCCACCGCTATTGTGAGTAAACTTGCCAATAGCATTACAGCAATGCTGATACTACAAAATTAACCTTCTCATCTTTTATCACCTCCTTCTTTTAAGTTTTTATGTTAAGCCCTCTTAAAGAGGACAAAATTTTCTTTATTAGTCAAGAAATCCAGATAGCCCTCCCTTCCCCCGAGCTCCCTATCCCAATGGTCCATTCTTTCGGGCCTCCACAGAAGATTGATTCTGCTTCACCCTGGCCATGGATAGATCACCGGGCTTCGGGTCTACTAAATGCTACTCTGTCGCCCTTTTAAGACTCGCTTTCGCTTTTGTCTTAAGGGCTTATATCCTTTAACCTTGCAACACTTAGTAACTCGCCAGCTCATTATTCAAGCATGCACGCCATCAGGCATTCCAGTGGCCAAGAAGGACGCTGGAAACAAGGAATAGAACTGGATTGCTCCAGATTCTACTCGCTTAAAACCTTAATCTTTCTCACCTAACCTGGCATAATTTAACTTTTAATGTTCCAAAGCACTATAAGATTGCATAAAAAAAATTGACAAAAATTGTTTTATAATTTATTATTAAAATAATTTAAATAGGGAGGATATTATATGAAGGTAAAAAAATTTACAAAAAGAAATGAATTAGGGTTCACCCTTGTTGAATTGATGGTTGTTGTAACCATTATAGGAATTCTCCTTGTTCTTCTTCTTCCAAGGATGACTTTACTAATGGATAGGTCTCGCGAGAAGACAACACACAAGAATCTAAAATCAATCAAGCTTGCCATAGATTCTTACTCTGAAAGAACAGATGGTGGATATAACTATCCAACAGCAAAAGATGATCTTAAACAAGTATTGGAAGAAAAATTTTCAGGAAGTGTTCCAAGGGCTGTTTTAAAGCTAGGAAGCGGTATTCCTGCATCTTCCGAATGTGAGTTGGCAGGTTCTGTAACTGATATTCCAGTTGGAAATAATGGAGGGTGGGTTTTTATAACAGCAGGTCCTGATAGGGGCAATGTTTATGTAAATAGCACAGCCTTTGATACAAATCAAAATCCATATACTACCTATTCATGCTGGTAAGTGACGCCATTTCTCCTTATTTTTCTTCTTGCTTTTCTTTTTCTTTCCAAGCTTTTTTTATTAAATGAGATATTCTTTCTCCGGGATTTTGGAGCATATTTCTATCCCTTAAGGCACCTTACCTTAGAATTCTTAAACTCTAAAATCATTCCATTCTGGAACCCATATATAGATTCTGGTGTTTGTCTTTTGGCTGACCTTCAATCACAAATTCTATATCCGCCATCTTTGTTTTTACTCCTTGGTTTTGATATTGGGCTTAAGCTGTTTATCCTATTTCACTTTATATTAGGAGGATTTAGCATTTATGTATTAGCAAGGCATTTAGGTCTTAATTCCTCTTCTTCTTTTGTTTCTGTTTGTGTATTTATCTTCTCAGGATTTTTTGTCTCCTCAACCTATATTTTAACTGCCTTTGCATCATCAGCCTGGATCCCTCTTATCTTCTATCTTTTTTTAAAGAAAAGGGTATTTTTGGCTGGATTTGCGATTGCCTTTCAATTTCTTGCTGGAGAGCTATCTATTCTATATGGAACAATTTTATCCCTTTTCTTTTATTCGATATCCAAAAAGGGAATAAAAGAATTTGTCCTTGCAGGTTTAATTGGGCTTTCTATCTCTTTATTTCAAACCTTGCCATTCTTTGAGTTTGTTTCTTTGTCAACGCGGGGTAAGATAGGCTTTGAACATGCAACATATTGGTCATTTGCCCCATATGAGCTTTTAAGGCTTTTTATTCCCTCAATAATGGGAAGCCCAATTGATATAACATATAGGATTGGTGATTTGTTTAAAATCCAATTGTGGCTAAATAGTCCATATATAGGGATAATTCCTCTTCTTCTTATTTTTATTTCATTTAAGGCAAGAAGGGGTATGTTCTTTTTCTTCCTTTTCTTTTTCTCTCTCCTCCTTTCCTTTGGAAAATATACACCCTTATACGATATCTTTGCCCATCTTCCCTTCTTTGGGCTGCTTAGATATCCGGTAAAATTTATCTCTATTTTTACCTTTGCCTCCTCTATCCTTGCCGGATATGGATTTTCCTATCTTTATGAAAAAAAGGGCTTTTCTCTTTTCTTTGTTTTCTCTATAATCTTTGGAGCTATTGCCCTTTTTCTTTTTTTTGGAAAGCAGGAAGTTACACTCTTTATGGGAAAATATGTTGAACAATCCTACGCTTTTTGCTGGATTGAGGACGTCTTTAAAGACACATTGTTTCTCTTTATTATTCTTTCTTCATCCTTCTTGCTTATCTTTCTTTTAAATAAAGATAAAATAAAAAAACCCATATTTGCCTCTTTATTTATTGGGCTTATTGTTGTTGAGCTATTTTTCTTTGCCCAGAAGATTAATCCAACAACATCAGGAGAAATATATAAATTTAAACCACGGGTGCTTGAATTTATTAAGAACCAAAAGGGTCTTTTTCGGGTTTTGATAACGCCTATTACAAATAAGCATCTTGCGGGACCATTGGGGTTCTCTTATGAGGAATGTTTCCTTAGAGGGCTTGTATATCTTAAGCCAAACCTTGGGCTTATCCATAAAATCTTTTACACCTCTGGCTATCGGTCAATCAGCCTTTCTGATTATTCCTCTTTTATGTATCTTATAGAATTAAGCAAATTTTCTGATGTTTCCCATCTTATTTCTCTTATCAATACAAGATATATTATCTCTGAGCATCCATTGGATGAAAAAAGCCTTAAATTTTTATTTAGGGATGGAAAACAGGGGCCATTCCTTTATGAGAATATGGATTGCCTTCCCAGGGCATTTATGGTTTATAATCATAAGGCAATTAAGCACAAGGAAATATTGGAGTATATGTTAAGCCAGCAATTTGACCCAAGAGAGGAGGTTGTTTTGGAGGAAAAACCGGAAAAATTCAAAATGCAAAATGCAAAATGCAAAACTGAGGTAAGAATTATTAAATATCAACCAAATAGAGTGGTAATTAAGGTTGAGACAGAAAGACATGGGTTTTTGGTTTTGTCTGATACATATTATCCGGGGTGGAAAGCATTTATTAAAACTAAAAACTTAAAACTAAAAACTAAAAACTTAGAGGTAAAGATATATAAAGCGAATTATTGTTTTAGGGCGATTGCCTTAGAAAAAGGAAATTATGTGGTTGAATTTAGGTATTTTCCAAGGACATTTATTATTGGGTTAATAGCAAGCCTTGTATCTTTTGTTCTTATTTTGGGGGCATTTTTGCTAAAGAGATGAAAAAGCTATCCCCTCTATTTTTGCTTATTGGCATAATTTTTCTTTTTTTTCTTCAAGTAATTGTTTCCTCTGACATCTGGGGATTTAGAGATTTCCATAGATATGTTTATCCAATCAGACATTTTACATGGGAATCTATGAGGTCTTTTATAATTCCCTTTTGGAATCCCTATATTGGCTGTGGAACGCCATTATTCGCAGGTCTTCAGGGATGCGTCTTTTATCCACCATCAATATTGGTTTATCTTTTTCCTTACGAGATAGGGCTTAAAATTTATGTCATCTTCCATTTTCTCTTGGCAGGAATAACATCATATCTTTTAGGATTACAGCTTAAGCTTGATAGAGCTCCATCGTTTATCTTAAGCCTTGTTTATACATTTTCTGGATGGTTTGTCTCATCTATTGATATTCCAATCATTCTTGCCTCATCATCTTGGATTCCCATTGTCTTTCTTTTTCTTATAAGGCAATCATTTGTTTTGACCGGTATTTTTCTTTCATTTCAATTTATGTGTGGCGAGCCATCCATATTTTACATAACATCTATTTTGGTTTTGCTATTTTCTCTTTACATCAGAATAAGATGGACAATACCCATTCTTTCAATTTTAATTGCTTTCTCCCTTTCTTTATTCCAAATTCTTCCATTTTTAGAGCTTCTTTCTCATTCTACAAGGCTCTTACAAGGATATTCTGAAAGTGCAAAATGGGCATTCTCTCCCTATGAGGTCTTTAGATTCATCCTTCCCTCTTCTTGTGGAGGGATTGTAAGGGGAGAGGAAGAACCTATCCTTTGGTTTGGCCAGGAATGGCTTAAAAGCCCATATCTTGGGATAATCCCATTTATTCTTGCCCTTATATCCATTCTTTACCCAAGAAAGGAAAGGATTGTCTCATTTTTTTCTCTAACAGCCCTTTTGTTTCTTATAATCTCATTTGGCAATTATACCCCTTTATATAAAGCCCTATACCCCCTATTTTCTTTGATGAGATACCCGGTAAAATTCCTTTATATTACATCCTTTTCCGCTTCTATCCTTGCTGGATTTGGGACAAGCTATCTTTTGAATAAGAAAACAAATCCTACAAAGGTTTTTATTTATATAGGTTTATTTATCTGTTGTGTGTTTATTTTTCCATTCTTTAAAAGAAATGACCTCTTTTCTTTATTTTCTATTTCTCCTATAAGGCTTATAAAATGGTGGAATGACCTTTATCCTGACGCTATATTTATCCTTTTTTTAATCTCCTTTTCATTGATATTTCTTGTTCTTTATCTTTCAGGGATAATTAAAAGGAATACCTTTGTATTAGGGTTTGCTGGCATTATTATTATAGATCTATTCTTTTTTGGACTTGACCTTAATCCATTAGTAAAAAGAGAGGTTTATGATAAAAGCAATACCATTAGATTCCTTGAAAAAAAGGATGGGTTATTTAGAATTTGCCTCTCTCCAAGGACAGCCCAATACTTTACAAAGATAAGGGGAAAGACATTAAATGAAGCAATAAAAAATTCAAAGAGGTTTGTTATTCCAAATACAGGAATGGTTTTTGGTATATTTGAGGCAGGTTGTTATGATTCAATATATCTTTCCTCCTATTTTCAGTTAAAGGAGGCAATGAAAAGACAATTTTCGGAAATATTAAGGCTTCTTTCAATGATGAATATTAGGTTTATTATTTCAAGAGACCCACTTTCTGAAAAAGAAATAAAACTTGTCTATCAAGATAGGGATATGTTTTTATATGAAAATAGAAATTACCTTCCCAGGGCATTTTTTGTTTCTGATTATAAGGTTGTTCAGAATACCTTAGGTTATATGTTAAGCCCTGAATTTGATCCAAAAAGAGAGGTTGTTTTGGAGGAAAAACCAGAAAAGAAAGTCAAAAGTCAAAAGTCAAAAGTCAAAAGTGCGGTAAAAATTATTAAATATGAGCCGAATAGGGTTTTAATTGAGGTAGATAGCGAGATGTCTGGGTTTTTGGTTTTGGCGGATACATATTATCCGGGGTGGAAGGCATATGTTAAAAAAGTCAAAAGTCAAAAGTCAAAAGTCAAAAGTGAGGTAAGGATTTATAAAGCAAATTATTGTTTTAGGGCGGTTTGTGTGCCAAAGGGAAAGAGCTTAATGGAATTTAGGTATTTTCCAAGGACATTTATTATTGGGTTGATAGGAAGCCTTGTTTCTAGCATAACAATAGCAGGGTTTCTCATTCCAAAGAAATGAGAGACAGGTATGTTTTTATTATAATATTGGCCATAACCATCCTTTTCTTTTTTGAGCCATTATTTACAAATAAGACCTTTGTCTACAGAGACATTCATCTTTTAATTTATCCAATGAAAATATTTGCAACAGAGTGCATAAAAAAAGGGTTTCTTCCTTTTTGGAATCCTTATATATTGTGTGGTTCACCATTTCTTGCCCAGATTCATCATCAGACTCTATACCCTCCATCAATTTTGGTATACTATCTTCCATTTGCTTTTGGGATAGAGCTATTTGTTACACTTCATGTATTTCTGGCAGGGCTATTTTTCTATTTCTTAATAAAAGACCAAGGTTTGAATTCAGCATCCTCCCTTTTTGCATCCCTCTCTTATGTATTTAGTGGAATATTTCTCTCAACAGGAAATTTTATCATAACCCTATCTACTGCCACATGGACGCCCTTGCTTGTTTTTTTCTACATTAGAGCCCTTAAAAAACAAAGCATAAGGTATGCTATTCTTTCTGGCATAATAACTACTATTAGTTTTTTAAGTGGAACTCCGGATTACCTCTATCTTGATATTCTGCTTTTATTTTTCCTTACATTAACCTGGATATTTTATAAAAAGAGCCTTTTTGGTTTAAAATCTTTTTTAATTCTTGGGCTTGTAGGAATCAGCATATCCCTCTTTCAGCTTACCCCATTCCTTGAGCTTGTGTTTCTTTCTAATAGAATTAAAGGTTTGTCATTTTCTGATGTATCCTTATGGTCTTTAGGGCTTTATGATATGCTATGCCTTTTTATTCCAAATGGAGGTGCTATTCCTTCTGAAAAATATGTTCTTCCATATATTGGTCAGCAAATGACAACATCCCTCTATATGGGAATTCTACCCTTGATACTTGCAATATTTGCTATATTTTGGGAGAAAAAGAAGTCTCTTTATTTTTGGGGATTGATTTCTATATTTTCTATAATCCTTGCAGGAGGAAAGTATCTTGGTTTATATTACCTCTTCTACAAGTTTTTACCAGGTTTTTCTATGTTAAAAGACCCTGTGAAGGCTTTGCATCTATTCTCATTTTCAGCAAGCATTTTAGCAGGGTTTGGTTTCAACCAGATTTTTTCTAAAGACATCAGAAAGGGGCTTCTTTTATTTTTATTTCTATTTCTATTTTTTTCCCTAATTTTTAAATATACACCTATTCTGCTTGAGATAATGAAAACCCTTAATCCTCCATATAGGATAAACAATAACGAAATAGAGATATGGAGATTTTTTGTCTCTTTAAACTGCTTAAAAGTTGCTGTTTTTCTTCTGGGATTCTACATCCTTATATCCATTAAAAAAAGGTTGTCTCTCCATTTATTCTATTGTGCAATCATATTTCTTACACTTTTTGATTTATGGACATTCAATAGTCATTTTCACTATATGATAAATGAAGAATTTTATAGAAAACCACCCAAGGTTTCAAGGTTTATAAAGGATAGGAAGAGATTTTTTCATTTCTCTCCATCCAAAATGGTCTTCTATGTAGGACCAAAGGTTGGTTATCCTGATTTTGTTGCCACCAAAGAAATATTATGTGGAAATATTGGGATGATATTTAAGCTTTATGCTATAAGTGGGTATGAGAGTATGTATTTATTTGATACTATTTCTTTCTTAGGGTTACCAAAAGATGTATTATGGAAGATTACAGGGGTTCGCTATATAATTAGTGATAAATTTTACATAAACCCACATTTTCTTCCAAGGACTGTTTTTACATCTTTTTATAAGGTGATGGATAGAAAAGATATCTTAAGATACATCTTTTGCCCTAATTTTAATCCAGAGAAAGAGGTTGTTTTGGAGGAAAAACCAAAGAAAAGTCAGGAGTCAGAGGGTCAGAGGGTCAGAGGTAAATATTATTGATTATCAGCCGAATAGGGTTTTAATTGAGGTAGATAGCGAGATGTCTGGATTTTTGGTTTTGTCGGATACATATTATCCGGGGTGGAAGGCATTTATTAAAACTAAAAACTTAAAACTTAAAACTAAAAACTTAGAGGTAAAGATATATAAAGCGAATTATTGTTTTAGGGCGGTTTGTGTGCCAAAGGGAAAGAGCTTAATAGAATTTAGGTATTTTCCAAGAACATTTATTATTGGGTTGATAGCAAGTTTTGTATCTTTTGTGATTGTTGTATTATATTGGAAATTATGCAATGAAATATAGCTTCTCTCTAGTATTATTGTTGGTTACATTTCTTTTCTTTGGCGATATCCTTTCCTCAAAGACCCTTTTTCACAAGGATATGCATACACTCCTTTATCCAGCAAAGCTTTTTATTTACAATAGTATAAAGGATGGGGTTTTTCCATTTTGGAACCCATATAATGCTTGTGGAGAACCCCTTATTCCAATTTTATATTATCAAACCCTTTATCCTTTTTCAATCTTTTCTTATATATTTCCATCCTGCCTTGGAATGGATATATTTATCTTCCTTCATATATTCCTTGGCTCTTTATTCTTCTATTTTTTAATGAAGGACCAAGGGCTTGATATATCTTCATCTTTATTTGCAAGTCTATCCTATGGATTTTCTGGAATATTCATTTCTTTGGGAAATTGGGTTTGCTTGTCTACCGCAACCTGGAGCCCCTTAATTTTATTGTTTTACATAAGGGCATTAAAAAGGGGTTCAATATTTTATACCTTTGCATCCTGCGTGATTTTGGTTTTAGGGTTTTGTGCTGGTTTTCCTGAAGTTTCATTTTTCTGTTTTCTCCTTCTAATCTTTCTTACAATTGCATACATAATTCATAAAAAAAGTTTTTTTTCCTTGAAATTATTTTTAATTACAAGTCTTATAATTGCAGGAATTGGTTTATTTATATTCTTGCCATTTTTAGAGTTTGTCCTTTTTTCTCAAAGAGCAGGAGGGATTTCTTTTTCGGAAAGCACCATTTGTTCACTTTCTCCATTTGAACTTCTTGAATTTATTTTTCCCTGTTTTTATAACATTCCAAGGGAGGGGTATATATCTTCATATTTTGGAGAAAAGATTACAACAAGTATATATATTGGAATATTTCCCATAATTCTTGCAATTTCAGCAATATTCTGGATAAGAAATAAGAATATTCTATTTTGGGGCTTTGTATTCATTTTAAGCCTTCTTATTGCTCTAGGAAACAATACCCCTTTCTACCATATTTTATATAAATACATCCCTTGTTTTAATATAATAAGATACCCTGTAAAGGCTTTGCATCTTTCGGGTTTGGCAGGAAGCTATCTTGCTGGCTTTGGTTTTTTTTATCTTATCTCACAAGCACATAAAAAAGAAATGGGTAAAAAATTTATCTTGCTTTCCCTTTTTTTTGTTCTATTGTTCTTATTTTTTTACTATGAAAGGAAATATGTTTTTCATATTTTAAACTACATTATGAAGGGGCTTTATGCCCCAGGTAGAATGGAAAAGGGTGATATTTATATTTGGTATTCCTTTGTAAGCTTAAACTTTTTAAAAGTAGCATTTATTCTTTTTTTAATAGGAATTGTAGTCCATTTTGTTTATAAATATAAGATTAGCTTTATTCTTCTTAAAGGCTTCCTTATTACAATTACAATATATGACCTCTACACCTTTAATGGCAAACTAAATTACTTGATAGATGAAGATTTTTATAAAGAAACCCCTAATATTGTTGAGGTTCTTAAGGATGGCTACGCAAGGTTTATTCTTACCCCAGATTCTAAAGAAGAAATGGGTAGGGGGGTAGAGGATTATATAAGCAGAGAAATTCTCTGGGGGAATCAGCATCTTCCATTTAGGTTATTCAATGCAATGGGTTATGAAGTTATATTTATTGGTGGCTTGTTAGACTTTGCAAATAGCATGCCAATGAATGTGTTTATGAAGATTATGGGAGTTAAGTATATTGTTTCCCTATTCCCTCTTATTGGGAAGGATATAAGCCTTCATTGGAAGAATGGCCCAATATATGTTTATAAGTATAATTGCCATATGAATCGTGCCATATTTGTTTCCAATGCAAAGGTTATGGATAAAGATAAAATTCTAGATTATATGTCAAGCCCTAATTTTAACCCAGAGAAAGAGGTTGTTTTGGAGGAAAAACCAAAGAAAAGTCAGGAGTCAGAGGGTCAGAGAGTCAAAGGGTCAGAGGTAAATATTATTGATTATCAGCCGAATAGGGTTTTAATTGAGGTAGATAGCGAGATGTCTGGATTTTTGGTTTTGTCGGATACATATTATCCTGGGTGGAAAGCATATATTAGTCACCAGAGCACCAGAGCACCAGAGCACCAGAAAGAGGTGAGAATTTATAGGGCGAATTATTGTTTTAGGGCTGTTTGTGTGCCAAAAGGAAAGAGCCTAATAGAATTTAGGTATTTTCCAAAAACATTTATTATTGGCTTAATAGGAAGCCTTGCCTCCCTTTTGCTGATTATGGTATACTTAAAAAGATGCTCTCAGTAATTATTCCGGTCTATAATGAGGAGCTTACCATTAGAGAGGTAATAGAAAAGGTCTTTGAGGTTCCTATAGAGAAAGAGATAATCATCGTTGATGATGGCTCAACCGACCGGACAGCCGAAATCCTTGAGCAGGAAAAAGATAAGATAAACATTATTTATAATTCCTTGATTAACATTGGAAAGGGTGCAGCGGTAAGGATTGGGCTTGAGCATGCAAAGGGCGATGTTGTAATCCTTCAGGATGGAGACCTTGAATGCAATCCAGAGGAATATCCAGAGATTTTAAACCCCATTATCGAAGGAAAGGCTGATGTTGTCTATGGCTCAAGGTTTATGAAAAAAGAGGGAAGAAAAAATACAAGCCTTGCGAATTACCTGGCAAATAAATTTTTATCAGGGCTTACCAATATTCTTTATGGAGCAAATCTTTCTGATATGGAGACAGCCTATAAGGCATTCAAAACCGAGGTTATCAAAAAGATAAAACTAAAATCATTAGGCTTTGAGATAGAGCCCGAGATAACCGCAAAGCTCTTAAGGCTAGGTTATAAAATAAAAGAGGTTCCCATATCTTATCATCCCAGAAGGATAAAGGAGGGAAAAAAGATTGGCTTTATGGATGGGATAAAATCAATATATTGTTTATTCAAATATAGACTTTGTCCAATGAAAGAGATAGGAAATGAAATTATTTGACAGGATACTTCTTGATATAAAATCTTTAGCAGAAAGAAGGCATAAATTAGATATATCGGTTATAAGCCAGATGAATGCTCCTTATGAGATAGATAAAGATTTTTTTCTAATTGCTAAAAGGATAATTCAAGCAAAAAGAAAAAAATCTGCAATTATCTTGATGGCTGGAGCACATATTATTCGATCAGGCATCCAAAATTACTTGATTGATTTGATGAAAAGGGGTTATATATCCTGTATTGCTACAAATGGCGCTTTTATGATTCATGATTTTGAGTTTAGCTTAATTGGTGCTACTTGTGAAGATGTGGCTTACTATATAAAAAGAGGGCAATTTGGATTATGGAAAGAGACCTCGCAAATAAATGATGTTATCAATAGGGCTTATCTAAAAGATACAACCATTGGAATGGGTGAGGCGGTTGGTTGTTATATTGAGGAATCTAATATGCCTTATAAAAAAATTAGTATCTTGGCTACTTGTTATCGCTTAAAAATTCCTATAACAATCCATGTTGGTATAGGCTACGATATTATTCACCAACATCCAAATTGTGATGGAAGAACAACAGGGTGTCTTTCCTATAATGATTTCTTAAGATTTGTCTCAATTGTCCAAAATCTTGAAAATGGGGTTATTATGAATTTTGGAAGCGCTGTAATGGGGCCTGAGGTTTTTCTAAAGGCATTAAGTATGGCAAGGAATATTGCTTTACAAAAAGGAAAAAACATTAGACGCTTCACAACCCTTGTATGCGACCTTTATCCACTTCCAGAAGATTTTAAAAAAGAACCATCCCTTGATTCTTTTTTATATTATTTTAGACCCTTAAAGACAATGTTGATAAGGACAGTAGCAGATGGAGGAAAAAGCTTTTATATTTGCGGAAAACATTCAGAAACTATGCCTAAACTTTGGCAGGCAATAAATTTGGAGGAGAAAGATGAAGATACTTAAAGTGTTAGAATTAGCAAAAAAGATAGAGAAATTAAGAAAAAAAGGGAAGAAAATCATTTATTGTCATGGATGTTTTGACCTTATGCATCCAGGTCATATCAAACATTTTCAAGAAGCAAAGAAAATGGGCGATGTTCTTATTGTAACAATTACACCAGACACTTATGTTGACAAAGGAAAAGATAGACCTGTTTTTAATCAAAATTTAAGGGCAGAATCCGTAGCCTCTTTGGAATGCGTTGATTATGTGGCAATAAACAAGTGGGAAACTGCTTGTGAACCTTTAAGATTATTAAAGCCAGATGTTTATGTCAAGGGAAAGGAGTTTGAGGAAAAAGAAGATAGTAAGCTTCAGCAAGAAAAAAAGGTTTTATTTGAAATTGGGGGCAAGATGCGATATACCCATGATAAGGTTGTCTTTTCCTCAACAAAATTACTAAACAAATATTTTCAAAATATATACCCCTTAGAAACCAGAAGATTCTTAGAGGATTTTTCTTCTAAATATAGCTTTGAATATATTAGAGAAAGATTAGATGCCATTAGACCTATGAAGATTCTTCTTATAGGCGATGGAATTATTGATGAATATCACTATTGTGAATCTATGGGTAAATCTCCGAAAGCACAGATTATTGTTCATAAGCATATAAACTATGAGGTTTTTGTAGGTGGTTCATTTGCTATTGCCAATCATATTGCACAAATTTGCGACAATGTTCATTTGGTAACCCTTTTAGGAAAAGAGGATAAAAGAAAGAATTTCATTTTAAAAAACCTTAACCCAAATATTAAAACAAAATTCTTTTATAGGGATGATGGGCCTACAATTGTAAAAAAAAGGTATATTAACAAATATCAAAACCAAAAGGTATTTGAAATTAACTATATTAATGATTCCTTTATCAAGGATGAATGCGAGTCAGAGGTCTTAAGATTTTTAAAAAGAATATTGCCTGAATATGATATAGTATTGATTGCAGATTTTGGTCATGGCTTCATTACAGATAAAATGATTAAAACTATAGAAAAAATTTCAAAGAAGATAGCAGTAAATACACAAGTAAATGGGGCTAATGTTGGCTATAATTTAATAACAAAATATGCAAATCCAAATTTTATCTGTCTGGATGTACCTGAGGCAAGGCTGGCAACACAAGATAAATTTTCTTCTGTAGAAGAAATAGCGGGAAAAATTTTAAAAAGCCTAAAAAATGATTGTGTTATTATAACAGTGGGTAGCCATGGCTCTGTAGGCATTGATAGGCATGGCAATATTAATAAGACACCTGCTTTTTCTGCAAAGGTTGTGGATATTACAGGTGCTGGAGATGCCTTTTTTTCCTATACAGCACCCTGCTTTGCTTTAGGTATGCCACTAGACCTTGTTTCATTTATTGGAAATACAGTAGGGGCATTAGCTGTTCAGATAGTCTGTAATAAAGTGCCTATTAGAAAGCATGAATTGCTTGAATTTATTTATACAATTTTAAAAAATAATGAATAAGGCTAAAAGGGTCTTTATAACTGGAGGGGCTGGTTATGTTGGTAGTATATTAGTTCCAAAACTACTCAACAAAGGTCACTATGTTAAGGTTATTGACTTATATATCTATGGAGAGGATGTTTTAAATAGTGTAAAAGACAATCCCAAACTTATTCAGATAAAAGGTGATATTAGAAACAAAGAGCTTATTGAGAGAGAGATAAAAGGCTATGATACAGTTATCCATCTAGCATGTATATCTAATGATCCGAGCTGTGAATTAAATCCAGCTTTAACTAGAGAAATAAACTACGATGCCTTTATTCAACTTGTAGATGTAGCAAAAAATAATAAAGTAGAAAGACTAATTTATGCTTCAAGCTCAAGTGTATATGGCATCAAAAAGGAAGAAGAGGTAACAGAAGATCTTCCATTAGAACCCCTGACAGATTATTCCAAATACAAGGCAAAGTGTGAAGAGGTTCTAATGAATGCTAGTAAAAAAGGTTTTGTGATAGTAATTGTTAGGCCTTCTACGGTTTGCGGTTATTCACCCAGAATGCGACTTGACTTGACAGTTAATATCTTAACAAACCATGCTATCAATAAAGAAGAAATTACGGTTTTTGGAGGAGAACAGATGCGACCCAATATTCATATTGAGGATATGACTGACCTTTATGTTTATTTGTTAGGCCTGGCTGATGAAAGAATAGATAGAAAAATTTACAATGTTGGGTATGAGAATTACAAAATCAAGGATATTGCAAAGATGGTTCAGGAAACTTTAGGTCATCAGATACCAATTAAGACCCTTCCAACCAATGACAATCGTTCATATCATATTTCATCAAGAAAGATTAAAGAAGAAATAGGTTTTTCTCCAAAATATACTGTTAAGGAGGCAATCTTTGATATGAAGAGGGCTTTTGAAGAGGGTAAAATTCCAAATCCTATGACAGATATAAAGTATTACAATGTTAAGACAATGAAGGCTATAAGACTTGTATAATTTTAATGAATACATTAGATTTATATAAAAAAGCTAAAGAATTAAGAAAAACAATATTTAGAACAATTTGTAAGGGAGGGGGTGGCCATATCCCTTCTTCTTTGTCAATAGTAGAAATTTTGACTGTGCTTTATTATAAAATTTTAAATATTGATAATAAAAATCCAAAGGATCCCCAAAGGGATAGATTTATATTAAGTAAAGGTCATGGGTGTGTTGCATTGTATGCAATTCTTGCGGATAAGGGTTTTTTTGATAAAGAAAATCTTGATACATTTGGTATGAGAGGAAGTATTTTGGGTGGTCATCCAGATATGTATAAAATCCCAGGTGTAGAGGCTTCTACAGGAGCATTAGGACATGGATTTCCATTTGGGGTAGGAATAGCCTTGGCTGGTAAAATGGATAAAAAGAAATACCGTGTATTTGTCCTGTTAGGTGATGGAGAATGTCAAGAAGGTTCTGTGTGGGAAGCTGCTTTATTTGCTCCTCAATATAAATTGGATAATTTGATAGCAATCATTGATTATAACAAGTTACAAGCTATAGATTGGGTAGACAATATTATTTCCCTAAAACCATTGGTTGATAAGTGGAAAGCATTTGGATGGGAAACCAAAGAGGTTGATGGCCATAATATTTCAGAGATGCAAGATGTTTTTTTCTCTCTTCCTTTGGTTTATGATAAGCCGACACTAATAGTGGCACATACTACCAAGGGTAAGGGGATATCGTTTATGAAGAATGTTCCTGTCTGGCATTACCGCATGCCAAATAAAGAAGAGATGGCTATTGCATTCAAAGAATTGGGATTGGATAACTTGGGAATATGAGAAATGCCTATTTAAGTAAGCTTTATGAGCTTGCAAAAGAAAATGAGCATATTGTTGCTCTGGTTGCTGACAATGGTGCAATTGTTTATGATAAATATAGAAAGGATTTTCCCGATAGATTTATAAATTGTGGCATCTCTGAGGCAAATATGATTAGCGTATCAGCTGGATTAGCTTCATGTGGCAAGATTCCTTTTGCTTACACTATTGGCTGTTTCCTTACGATGCGTGCTTTTGAACAGATTAGAAATGACATCTGTCTACAAAGAATGAATGTTAAACTTGTGGGTATTGGTAGCGGATTTGTATATAGTAACCTGGGGCCAACACATCATACAACCGAAGATATTGCTCTGATGCGCACACTTCCTAATATGACAATTTTTTCTCCAATAGACCCATTGGAGACTAAGAAAGCAACAATAGAGGCTGCACGGATTAAA